>JBFRWC010000281.1:0-22651 GCA_051439365.1 Leptolyngbyaceae cyanobacterium | reverse complement strand
GCCCAAAGCCCCCACCAAGGGGAAAAGATGCAAAAACAACCCCGATCCTGATATCTGAGGCACCTTAAACAACATCACCACCACCACCAAAGTGCCAATCCAGGGAGACGATCCACGTTTCCCATTCAGAGCCGTGACACCGACCCGTTTGGCGAGCAACGGCTGGGTGCGTTCCGTTAACTGATACGCCACCGCAATCCAGATCAGCACACTGAGACTGACTTGTTCCATCGCTTGGATTCTTAACACTAAGGTCATGTGGATCGCCACCAAGAGCGCGGCTAGCCCCCACAACCCCCAATGCCGATGTTGCCATGTTGCCATCCCCAAATCCTCAGTTTATGATCGTACCGGACTCTCATCAATATACTCCTCCCATCAAGGGACTTGCCCCAGAATGATGTTCCTGATGCCAAAAGGAACAGACTTGAGTAGAGGGTTAATCCTAGACCTCGTTAGAATAAGTGTGGGTGTGCTTCTACGTCTTGTGTGCATTTAACTTTGTGTCCCATCGGCTTAGGGTATCTCGTGTTCCTCCAGGCTTGATCTCTGGGGTTAATGCGGACAGTCCCCGGATTGTGGATGCCAAGTTTTGAATTCTGAGATACATGAGATTCGATTGTCTACCCTCCCCCTGAAAATTCTATGATTGGCCCTCTCCAATCAGTCTTTAAATCCCTCTCGTCTCGGTTATCTCGACGGATTGTCGCCTGGGTCTTTTTGAGCATTGTCACGATTGAATTAATCATTTTGTTGCCGTCCTATCGGTTGCGACGACGGGCACTCTTGGAAGATATGGCGGCAACGTCCACGAAGGTTCTGTTGGCCGTAAAGGTCGATAGCATGATCGGCATGGAGCCAAGTCAACTATTGGACTCTTTCCAGACTATTGCAGCGGAGGAACTGGACATCGTGGGAGCTGTGTTGTACTCTCGCGAGGGGCAACCTGTAGCGACCTATGGGGAACAGCCAACCCTAAATCCCCAATCAGTGAATACACATACCCTGCTGCGCTACGGGATGATCGATGGCGATCGCTACGATGTTTTGTGGTCGCCAGAACAAACTGAGTCAGACTTCACGTTGATTGTGCGCTACGACATTACGGCAGTTCAGGTTCAACTGCGGTGGTATGTGGCTAGGATTTTAGGGTTGGTGGTGGTCATTTCTGTCTTTGTGACGCTGGTCGCTTTCATTGGTCTAGAGGGGATTTTGATTACCCCAGTGTTGCACTTGCGGGATGATCTTCTCATCGCGGGGGAAGCCGTGAGCCAAGACGATATGCCCGATTTCCAATCCCTGAAAATAATGCGACAGGATGAACTGGGAGAAGTCATGGTGGCCTTTCGGAACATGTTCAGGCGAATTCATTCGGAAATTCATCATCGCAAACAGGTGGAGGACGAGCTGAAGGCCGAACATGCTAAATCCGATCAACTATTGCAGAATATGCTGCCGGCTCCTATTGCTCAACAGCTAAAACACCATCAAGGGGCGATCGCCCATCGAGTCAGTGAAGCGACCATCTTGTTTGCTGACATTGTAGATTTTACAGGTTTAGCAGCTCAAGTTTCACCGATTCGCTTGGTGGATATGCTCAATCGCATTTTCTCAGAATTCGATCGTCTGGCTGAACATCACGGGCTGGAGAAAATCAAGACCATCGGCGATGCCTACATGGTGGTAGGCGGAGTATTAGACCCAGGAGAAAATCCAGCCCGGTGTGTAGTGGAAATGGCCTTGGATATGCAACTTGTAATCCGCCAGTTCAAGCGTCAGAATGGGGAGGTGTTTCAACTCCGTATTGGCATCAATACCGGGCCTGTGGTGGCCGGGGTGATTGGCCTCAAAAAATACAGCTATGATTTATGGGGCGATGCCGTTAATATTGCCAGCCGGATGGAGTCCCATGGTGAAGTGGGCAAAATCCATTTATCCGCCGCCACCTATGAGAAGGTGAGGGGGTTGTATGCGGTGGCTCCAAGGGGAGAAATTACCGTGAAAGGTCGGGGTCTAATGAAAACTTATTTTCTCCTGGGTCATCGTTCAAACCACGATAAACGCGGTGGCCACGCAGCCGATCATTTGACTAAACGGGCGATCGCCGATTCCAATTCATCCCAGGGGCCAGTCTAGGGGGCTAAGCACGGTGTCCGCCATCCGACTCAACGCCCCAGAGATAAGGGGATCTCCACAATAAACTCTGCACCTTCTCCCTCCGCTGACACGCAGTTGAACAACCCTTGGTGCCGTTCCACCACAATTTGGTAACTCACGGCTAAGCCTAACCCTGTGCCCTTGCCAATTTCTTTGGTAGTGAAGAATGGATCAAACAACCGGGATAGATTTTCTGGGGCAATTCCAGGACCATTGTCCGCCACAGAAATCTTCACAGAGTCCACTTTCTCACTGCCAATCATCATGAATGATCGGGTCGTTTTCACCCGAATTTGGCGGCAGGTCTCCTGGTCTTCCAGTGCGTCAATGGCATTGCTTAATAGATTCATAAAGACTTGATTGAGCGGCCCCGCATAGCACCGCACTAACGGTAAATCATCATAGAACTTAATCACTTCAATTGGGGGTTTAGAGTTCTTCGATTTTAGGCGATTTTGTAAAATTAGCAAGGTATTTTCAAGCCCTTCATGGATATTGACCTGTTTCACTTCTGCTTCATCGAGTCGGGAGAAGTTTCTGAGAGATAGGACAATTTGGCGAATGCGCTCTGATCCCATGTCCATGGATTGCAACAGCTTTTCCAAGTCTTCAACCAAAAACTCTAAGTCAATGTCTTCAATGAGGGCTTGGAGTTCTGGATTCGGATTCGGATAATGTTTCTGGTAAGCACTAATCAGGGTCATTAAGTCATGAAAATAGGTTTGGGCATAGTGAACATTGCCGCTGATGAAGCTGACGGGATTATTAATTTCATGGGCAATCCCTGCAACCAGTTGGCCTAAGCTCGACATTTTCTCGCTTTGAATGAGCTGGGCCTGAGTTTGTTGCAAGTTTTCTAGGGTTTGGGTGAGCTGATGGGCTTGGGTTTGGGCCGCAAACGCTGAGGCTTTCGTTTGGGCATAGAGTTCAGCTTGGTTGATGGCGCTGGCCAGTTGTCCAGCGATCGCCCTAATCAACTCGCATTCCACCTCGGTCCACACCCGTGGTTCATGGATCTGGCCACAGACAATGGCCCCCAATTGCCCCAGGTGAGTTTCTAACGGATAGAGGAAGCAGGCGGTTAAGTCCCAATCTTTCAGTAGATTCAGCGTATCAGCATCGAGATGATCGGTCTGATCCACTTGGGTGACTTGAATTTCCTCAAGGGTCAGAATTTTTTGGGCTAAGACCTCTGTTTGTTGGGGTGAACAGTCCCCCAACAAGCTTTGAATGTGCGATCGCTTTGCTTCATGGGTGATGGCAATCATGGGGGGGAGTTGGTGCCCATTGTCATCCATCTCTTCACTCGACCAACACCAAATGAAATTACACCGATCAATATGAAAAATATCTCGGATTTCTTGTACCGCAACCGATAAGATCGTATCCAGATCAAGGGTATCCTGCATTTGACTAGCAACCCGATGAAGGACCGTATCTTGACGACTTTGGAGGGCCATTTGGCTTTGGTGATAGGCGATCGCATACCCAACCATCGATAGTGCTAAACTTAAGCTTTGTTGGATTTCTTCGGTCAGAATTTTGGGGCTAAATAGGGCTAACGCCCCCACTAACTGATTCGCTGCCAACAGGGGATAGACTGCAAACGACTGGAATGAATCCTGGGAAATTCTATCCACTGGAATCACACAAGCAGATTGCCATTGTCCCAACTTTTCCGTAACATAAGGAATCTTATTTTGAGCCGTTAAGCCGATAATTGACAGACCCAAGGGCACCCGCTCTGGAAAGAGGGGAGTAGAGGCCACCCCACCGGATTGACAACACAGTTCAAGGAGTTGATTTTGTTGGTTAAAGGTCCACAGATGTAAAGCCGTCACGTCCAAATTTTGCTCAATTGCATCCACACATTGAGATAGCAAAATCTTGAGAGTCTGTTCTTGATTTAAGATGGCTTGGATTTTAGCAAGCAGACTAGTAACAGGCATTGGCATAGTTCGAGGTTGCGAGTGAGCCATAACACTTGCCCCACCAAGTTTGGGCTGACATGATGATTGCGAACAATGACTAAGAATGGGTTGCAAGTTGGGCATGGGTTTAACACAAAATGCTGTGTTGACATATGCTAAGTTGATATGGGCTTAGGCTGATACGGGGTAAGCTGATATAGACTAAGCCGAAGCTATTTAACGATTGAGTGCGAACAGAATTCTCCAGCGTCTTTCAATCTCTAGTCCTGAGATGACTGTAAAAATACTGTTTTATATCCGCGTTGTCAGCCATAATGAACGATTGACTCCCCCACCCCTACTCTCTCGCCTCTACTTTCATAGTGTTCCCGCTTCCGCTAGCCTAGCGAATGAATGGGTAATGCTTCTACATATTTGAGCCAATTCAGAAAGAATCACAAATAACTGTTACGACTGAGTGGCACCCTGTTCAGGAAGCGGGAATTCTAGAAATAGAGGGGAGTAAGAGGTAGGGGCTGACGCGCCTGTGCTTAGGGGTCATGCCAGTTACAGGTATTACCACAGGTAATATCAGTTACACCTTCTTCATTCGCAACGGTATTTCAGGTTTTAGTGCTATGACTGGTTCGCCTACTGGAAAACGCTATGTTTTGGCTGTTGATGATAGTCCTGTCATGCAAAAGCTGATTCAGGATGCCCTCAAGGGTGACTATTGCGTCTTGGTCACGGGCAGTCCGGTTGATGTCTTGAAATTAATCTACAGCAAGCCTGTGTCGGTTGTGCTGCTGGATGTGATGATGCCTGACATCGACGGGCTAGAACTGTGTCGCACATTGAGGACTATCCCCCAGTTTCAAGCGCTTCCGATTATTATGATCACATCAAAAGATACTCCCTTTGATAAAGTCCAGGGGCGGATGGCGGGGGCCAGTGCCTATATCACTAAACCCTTTAAGGCTGAGCATTTGCGGCAGGTCGTTCAACAGTTGATTGAGGTGGAAACGACAACTCCCTGACCTGATGGGTTAAAAGGTCTTACGATCAGGCGATCGCGACTGGGCGATCGCGACTGGGCGATCGCCCATCTTATTGGCTAAAGCATCGTGGCATAGATCAAGCCAGCCATCATCGCTCCCAGAAAGGCAAAGCCCAGGTACGCTAGAAAAATGGGACGACGGGCCAAGGCAAAGACTGCAATCATAGCCGGAATACTAGTTGCTCCCCCAGCCAACAAAAAGGTCATCCCCGCCGCCGGAGCCATCCCCTGGACAATCAGACCATCCACGAGGGGAAGGGCCGCATAACCATTGAGGTAGGCAGGAACGCCCACTAGGGCAGCGCCAGCAATGGAGAGCAGATCGCCATTTCCAGCGACGGTTTGAATCCAAGTATCCGGCACATACTCCAGCATCAGGCTTTCCAGCACAAAAGCAAGGGCCAACCATTTTCCTAAAAATACGGTGTTTTTGCCTGCCCCTTGCCAAAACTTGCTCCGCCGTTCCTTTTCGTCCCAAAATGCCCAGACGACGGCCTTGGGATTACGGACTTTGCTACCACCGCAACCGCCGTTACCCACGCCGTCTCGCAAGGGTTGGGCAAACGCTTGAGGGGCGACTCCAGCACGAATCAGGGCTAAGGTGCCAAAGCCACCCAATAGGCCAATACCAATAGTGGCAACGGTTTTGGCGATCGCAAATTTCATCCCCAATGTCCCCACAGTCAGCACAAACATGGACGGGTCCATCAATGGTGACGAGAGCCAGAAAGTCATCACTGCTGCGACCGGAACCCCCATTGACAGCAATGCGGCAATAATTGGAATCACACCACATGAACAAAAAGGGGAAAAGGCTCCAAACAGGGCGGCTACAGGAATCATCACGGCTAACCGTCCCCAGAATACTTTAGCAATCAGGTTATCCGCACCACTGGCTTGGGTGTAGGCTGCAATGCCAATGGACAACAACAAAAACGGCAGCACCTTCCACAAATTTTTGAGGGTAAATTGCAAGCTAGTGGAAGCTTGGAGGGGAACAAGGAGGATGAGGGCGAGAAAAATAAGGGCGATCGCCAACAATACCCCATCCCATTGGCGCACACTGCGGTTAAATCGGGTCAGTAGATTCGTGGTGGCCATCAATCGTCAACTCCTGAGTATTTCGACAAATATCAAAATAAAAAGCAAAAGAATTTTAAGACATCGAAGTTCATGACCGGGTTCACAGATTGTCGTTGGACGGCGAGTTCGGTGAAGGTCGGGGGCGATCGCCTAAGCTTGATCGGGTTCAGCGATGGCTAAATCGTCTGAACCAAGGTCAATTACCTGATTGCGGGTACAACATTCATCAAACAAAAAGTCCATCAGATCCTTCAAGGTTTCTGCGCGGACGCTGTACCAAATCCATTGCCGATCCTTCACATCATCGATAATGCCCACTTTTCGCAGTTTGTCCAGATGATGGGACAGGGTGGAGGCAGAAATGTCGAGTTCTTTCTGAATGTCTCCCGCTGGCAATCCCTGGGGATGAGCCGTCAGCAATAGGCGCACAATCTTCAACCGCGAGGGTTGCCCCAACGCCGCAAAGGTTGCTGCAATCGTTTGAACTGTTGTGTCAGTCATTGATAGTGTTTCCATATTTCTATAATTATCGAAATAGGGGGGAGATGTCAAGCTGATCCAAGGGATAGAGCCGCCTTTTTCACAACTAGCACCTGAGATCAAAAATACCGAGGGAGGCAGGAATCGCTCTCACCCTCGGTATCTTTCAGCAAAAATCAGTCAGAAGAAATCAGCTAGGTATCTGGCCCATCGAGAAGACAGTAAGCATGGCCTAGAGTCGGATGACTTTCTCCTGTAGTCTAAACTTTGGCTACCTTCTCACTCTCAGTAGGCGCTTCAGTACCAGCCGCCTGATACACTTTTTCGAGACGCATCACTTGCTTCGCACGACTCGACAAGGTGCTGACATCCAGCCAGTTTGCGAGAAGGGCATCAAAGGAGAACAGACCTGCACCGTTCACAGTGAAGAACAGGAAGGCAGACGCATAGATTGCCGACAGTTCCAGGTAAGCCACGCTGAGACCCGCTACCTTGATGTGGTGATACATAGCGACTGTCATGGTGAAAAATAGACCTAGTGCCGCCGGACGGGTTAGGAGGCCAATGGCGACAAGCGGCGCCGCTAAAAGCTCAGTGTAGGCAGCAATATAGCTTAAAAAGATAGGGAAGGGCAGCCCCAAGAAGGCAACGTAAGATTCAGCGAAGCCTTCGATGTCGGCCAACTTGTCGAGGCCGTTGTGAATCATCATAATTCCGACGACTAGGCGGACAATGGCCCAAGTCGTCTGAGACAGAAGGTTGGAATCGACATTAGGAGCAAGCAGACGAGCAATCAATGAGTACTTAGACATAACTGTTGACAGTGTTAAGGGTTTGTTATGTTTAATAATGTAACGCAATATATTAACTTTTGTAATTCCTCTTAACTTAATATTTAGAGTTTGGGGGCAATGTCACCGAGATCAGCTGCCTTTAGAACCCCGGCTTCTCCAAGGAACCAAGGTTCTAGGCCATGACTCATCCTTAGGCCAGGAGCATTGGGCTTAGGGGGAATTGAGAAGAATTCAAATGTCTGAATCCACTTGCCCACTCTTCAGATTAATGCAGTCCATTGGGTGCCATTTGTCAACAGTTATCCTGCGCTGATTGCGACCCATTTTGGCAATGGGGTGACTTACTCTTTCCGTAGAATTACCTGTCTTGGGATCGATCGCCAAAAAGTCCTAAATTTTGGTTAAAAAGTGCTAGACGATGCCAGAAAAATTTGGCTAACCTATAAATAGCTCTGTCACCAGAGTTACGATGCACCGATAAATGTACTGAGAGATTGAGTGTTTGTGCAAAAAGTAATTTCGCCCACCCTCGTTGGCGATCGCTCTAAAACATAGCACTTCGTAGGCTTAAGCATAAAAACAATGGAACCCGCAGTTTTTCCATGAGTCTCACTTCGGCTCATTCCTTGGAAGCAGAAAAACTGCTATTCCAGACAACTCAGCATGTTTAGTTTTACCCTACCTGCCTGATTCCCAGGCCAAGGCAGTAATGCCATTGGACTGAACCCGTCTACCTAAAATGATCTAAGGAGAGTCCTCATTCATGAGCTTCAACATCGAATTTGATTACCGCTTCGCTCCTACTGATGCCATTACTGAAAATGTAAAATCCCGTTTGGAGCAAGCTGCCCAAATCTGGGAATCCCTGATTGTTGATGAATTTCCCAATGTACCCGCAGGGGAAACCTTCGATGTCGATTTCTCTGGATTAGCCTCTGGCGGACCAGTCACACTCGAACAGGAAATTGACGATTTAGTTATTTTTGTGAGTGCTAGTCCTACGCTTGGGGCTGGGATCGGCGGCTATGGTGGAACCTTCACAACTGACTCAACATTCCAACGATTCAACAATGATAACTTTGAGCCTGCTGTTGGCATTGTAGTTTTTAACAGCAGCGCAGATCTTGTCGCAGATTTCGGAACCGCCCTCCACGAAATCGGTCATGCTTTAGGCTTCAGTGTCCCAGATGTGTTTAAGGCGGCTCAATTTAGTGGGGACAACACACTTGCCCTAACTCAGGGACAGCCCGTTCCTTTGACAGCTAATGGTCATGTTCACGGTGACTTCCTCTTTCAAGGGGTCAACGCTCTGATGGGACCGGGAGGGAACAGCTCAAGTGTGCCAACTATGGTGGATTTAGCGATTTTGGCTGATATTGGGTATGAAATCCCTGCTCTTGCAGACCCCTATAAACCCCTCGGTTTTACCCTTGTCGGCACATCAGATAATGAGTACATCGAAGGTGGAAATGGCGATGATAGGCTCAATGGTGGCAGCGGTGAAGACAACCTGCTAGGGGGGGGAGGTCGTGATACCTATGTGATTGGCACCGATGCAGAAACTGTATCAATCTGGGGATTTGAACCCAACCATGATGTTATTCAATTGGCTCCAGAGTGGGGATTATCCCCTCAAGCAGCAGTTGATGCCTTGGATGTACTTACGAATGTAACCTCTTCCCATTCTTCTGTGCCAGAATCGATGACTGTGGTGTCTACTCTTGACCTAGGTGCAGGGCGAACTGTGACGATTTACCACAATGGCACCATTACAGCTAACAATTTTGAGGATTTGAGTGATGCTTCAACGGGTGGAGGCAACCCATCTGATCCGATCGGCGTTCCTAATCGCGGGCCTGATGCTGGAACCGACAGTGGAACTGATAGCGGAAACAGGAATGAGTCGGTGAGCATTTCGGCTTTCGGGGAGCAGGTGGTTCAACTAACGAATGAATTTCGGGCTGAGTATGGGCTACAACCACTAGCGTTCAATCTGGATTTGATCGAATCGGCCCAAGGTCACAGTGATGACATGGCCTCCCAGGATTTCTTTAGTCATACCGGATTAGATGGCTCTAGTCCAGGCGATCGCGCCCTAGAAGCGGGATATCCCAGTAGTTACGTTTGGGAAAATATTGGTACTGGATACACTACCCCTGAAGAAGCGGTTCAAGGTTGGATTAATAGCCCCGGTCATCGGGATAATATGCTGAATTCTGAGATCAATGTAATTGGAGTTGGCTACACGTACCTAGAAAACGATACGGGTTCGGTGAACTACAACCACTATTGGACCCAAGTATTTGGCCAGAGTTCAGATTCCTACACCCCACCCAATCTTGATCCGCTTGATGATGGTAGCGGGAATCAATCGGGCGATCGCCAGCAGATGAAGGGTAGCACCCAAAATGACAAAATGAATGGCTCTGTTACGGCAGATCTAATGTTGGGGGGACGGGGCAACGACAAGCTGGATGGCAAAGATGGAGATGACTTGCTCAAAGGTCAACATGGGAATGACAAGCTCAAGGGCGGTAATGGGGCAGATACCCTACTGGGCGGAGGTGGTAGCGATCGCCTTGTGGGTCAGTCCGGTGATGATTGGCTCAAGGGCGGGACGGGAGACGATAAGTTAAAGGGGGGTGATGGAGATGACCATCTCTATGCTCAGGGCAAAGGCGGCAATGGCGATCTGCTCATGGGGCAGCAGGGTGCAGATATTTACTACCTCAGTCCTAAGGCATTTTGTACGATTCGGGGCTTTAGTTTTGAGAGTGGCGATCGCCTGAATCTTCCCTGCGGGGTGGATGAAGTACGGCCCTCCCAGGTGGGCAATCATGTGGAGGTGTTTGGGGATAACCAACTGCTAGCCGTTGTGGAAAACAGCAATAGTGACGCGGTATTGAATGGGTTAGGGTTCTGTTAAAGTTCAGGCCAGAATCAACGCGAGTTCATCTTCAGTTTTTGATACGCTGGTATGGGGCGATGGGGTGATTTCCGTTGCCTCATTTTAGTTCTTTCTGCATGGAAGGTGGTGGGCGTTGAGTTTTAAGATTGGCTTGTTGGGGTTGGGTACAGTGGGAAGCGGAACAGCAAAGATTTTGCTGAGTCCGGCACAGCGACATCCGTTGGCGCAAGAGTTAGAAATTTGCCGAGTGGGGGAGCGATCGCCTGACAAGCTCCGGGATCTAGGTCTTTCTCCAGACCTGTTTACGCCTGACTTGAATACCATTGTCACCGATCCAGCAGTGGATATTGTGGTGGAGGTGATCGGTGGGATTGAACCCGCACGGACGCTGGTGCTGGAGGCGATCGCCCACGGCAAGCACGTTGTCACTGCCAACAAAGCCCTGATTGCCCGTCACGGCGACGAGATTTTCACCGCTGCGGAAAAAGCAGGGGTTTACGTATTGCTAGAAGCAGCCGTGGGGGGCGGGATTCCAGTGGTGGAACCGCTGAAGCAATCCCTCTGTGCCAATCGAATCACCACGATCATGGGAATTATTAACGGCACCACCAATTATATCCTCACCCGAATGCAGAATGAGGGCGGCGACTTTGCGCCCATTCTTAAGGATGCCCAAGAGTTGGGCTATGCGGAAGCTGACCCCACAGCGGATGTGGATGGCCTGGATGCAGCAGACAAAATTGCCATTCTGGCTTCCCTGGCCTTTGGCGGGCGCATTGATTTGGCACAGGTTCATTGTGAGGGCATTCGCTCCATTACGGCGGAAGACATTACTTATGCCCAGCGTCTGGGGTTTGTGATCAAGCTATTGGCGATCGCCAAACGTCAGCCCGATGTCGCTGACCCGGCACCGCTGCAAATTCGGGTCCATCCCACCCTAGTGCCCACTAGCCATCCGCTCGCCAATGTGAATGATGTTTACAATGCCATCTTCATCGAAGGTGATCCAGTTGGCCAGGTGATGTTTTACGGCCCAGGAGCGGGGGCAGGACCGACAGCCAGTGCGGTGGTATCCGATATCCTCAATATTGCGGCCTTGCTGAAGATGGGACGGGATGATGCCACTCTGGCCGATGGGACTCCGCTATTAGATCCCTTGTTAGCACCGTCTCACCAAAACTATTGTGCGATCGCCCCGATGGAAGAGGTGACCACACGGTTTTACATCCGCTTGCTAGCAAAAGATCAATCAGGCGTAATTGGGTACATCGGCACCTGCTTTGGCAATCACGCCGTCAGCTTAGAGTCAGTTGTCCAAATTGGCCAACGTAACCAGTGTGCAGAAATTGTCGTCGTCACCCATGAGGTGCGAGAGGGAGACGTGCGACAAGCATTAACTGAGTTGAATCAGTATAAGGCGATCGCTGCTGTCCCCAGCGTTTTACGAGTATTGTAAGATTCACCAGAGAGATCCTCGATGCTCCCCAATCATGAAACCACTATGAATCCGACTGTGCGATGGCACCACGCGACTCCGGTAGGAGTCGCGCCCCTCACCACCCTTAGCCTCTCCCTCAGCTTGGGCCTACTGCTTGGTAGTGCTGAGCCAGCCCCCCGGCTTCTTGAGGAAACTGGGGGGCTAAACCCACCGTTATTGTCGCAGTCTGAAGTTGAGAACCCCACTCTTGATGCTGTCGAGGATGCTGCTGAAGAGGATGGTGAGTCTGACAGTCATTTGCCTGATCGAATTGTCATCGACATCACCCGCGCTGAAGCCATCACGATTGCCGAACGCCTTGCTCCATACTACGAAGCCAAGGTGCCGCTTCTCCCTGTGCTAGCGCCCTTGGGCCGCGCCGATGCGGCTATCACGATGAATGGTGCCACCTATTTACGGGATGCTTTCGTGAATCAACTCACTCCACAACTGGGGCGGATTGTGGGCTACAAAGCAGGGCTGACCTCACCTCCGGCCCAAGCTCGCTTTGGAGTAGAACACCCCCTACGCGGTATTTTACTGAGAGAGATGCTGTTGGAATCGGGGGCGATCGTTCCAGCAAATGTGGGTGCGCGTCCATTGGTGGAAGCCGATTTGATGGTGCGGGTGGGGTCAGTGGCCATTAACCATGCGACCACTAGGGAAGAAGCGATCGCCTCTCTAGACGCGGTCATTCCCTTTATCGAACTACCGGATTTACTATTGGAGCCAGATATAGAGCCGACTGCTGCTGATTTAGTCGCCATTAACGTAGGGGCGCGCTTGGGGGTGATGGGTACCCCGATTGCCCTGACTTCCCGACTCGATGGGCGATCGTGGCTGGACGTATTGGGCGACACTCCGGTGGAGATGAGAAACGCTGACACAGGGGAAATCATCGCGGAGGGTAATACCCAAGCCCTACTGGGACACCCCCTAGATGCGGTCCTTTGGCTCGTGCAGGACTTGCAAGCATCCGGACAATGGCTCCATATCGGTGATGTCCTTTCTCTGGGGAGCATTACCATGCCTTTACCTCTAGAGCCGGACCAGACGATTCGTCTCCGATATGATCGCTTGGCAACAGATGGCAGCACCGCAGAAGTCAGGGTCACGATCGCCCCTTTGGAAAACTGAAGGATCGATTCGGGACTAAACTCAGTTTGGGGGCAACGGGCGCAAGCTGCTGCCCCAATAGGGCACAATAAACTCAGTGTTGATCCGCTTTACCTTAGGATAACGAGGCCAGTTTTCACCAGTTACTTCAATCCGAAAAAGCTTTGCTCCACCATACATCGCTGGAGCAAAAGCACTCTTGGGCTTGACACCACGTTCTGACGGTTGATAAGACCAGCCAAAGCCACTACCGGACATGCCAATCATTTGATATCGGTCTAAAGTTCTACGACTTCAGACGGCTTGCACCATTACTCACCATTTGGGCTAGCGCATCGATTTAATACAAAACATAAAAAGGGTAAATATTAACAAACTAAAGCACAAAACCTTAGCAGCAGGAGTATTGTAAATCTGCTCAAGTAAACAAGCACGTACCACACCAAAATTTATCCAAATATTGATCAGAAACAATCAATATCAGTGTTTTCAACCATTGATTCTGTTGAGTCAATTTATTTGCACAATTCCTGTACAATTACATGAATATTACGTGTCTTTTTGCAACATACACACTAAAATCCTAGTGACACAAACAGATTTAACGATATTGTGGGGCGCTCCACGCCCCACAATATCGTCTTAAAAATAGGTCCAGATAAATTAAAAAATCCCATAAGTCCTCTTAGCTCATGGGATTTCTATGTCTATAAGAAATAACAAGGAGAAGTTATTCTCATTCTAAACCATACCATGTATAGAGACTATTTAGGTTGGATTCATATCAAATAGCATTGTATTCATATATCGATCCGCCCATTTATCTCCAAAAGACCTTTCTAGAATTCGGCGAGTCTTATCATTCTGTAGCTGCTGATCACAATAATGGGTTTGGGCAGCAAGGATTAATTCTCGCTCCGCTACTGATTGTACAGGCAAAGCTTTGTTTGATATGTCGCAGTGAATCAACAGGAAATTCTGAACTAGATCGAGGAATCCTTGGTTCTCAAGCTGGTTTACTGGCCGGACAAAAGTACAGAAGTCTGAAAAGATCTTGCCCCATTCTGGTAGATCCCGTGGGTGTTCAAATTCATATTTATCTAGTTTGGAAAGAGCCAATTGATAGGTGGCAGGCAAATTTCGATCGGCACAAACTGGTGACAGATCAACGATAGCAGCACTAATTTGGCCCCGTAGCCCCACAATGTCACAACCAAAAATGGGTAAGGCATAGTCAGGACAAGGAAACATGACACAATGGAGAATGTCGAGACCATTGCCAACCTGGGCTAGTTCCAAATGCAGTTTGCGAAACTGAGGGGTTTGATAACAGCAATTTTCAATTATGAGGGTTTCCCCCTCAAGTTGATTTTCGATATAACCTAAGTCTGCTGGGATCTTGTAGGGAGCAAGGGTTAGGTGTTCGCCCCAAATACTCTCAATCGTGTCCGCGAGCTGGCGAATGAGGACGTGTTGCTGCTGGCGAAGAGATGGCTTTAGCAAATTCATAAATTGAGTATCTTAACGGATATTCTTTAGTCTGGCGGATGCGGCGTGCAAATTCTGTGCATCTTAGTGTCAAGAAATAATACGAAGCGAGTACTATCGCTGTTATGGCCATAAAGATTTAACTGGCGGAGTTCAGCCTCGCAAGTTAAAACAGCTGTCGTAGGTTGGGTTAGCGTTGGCGAAGCCCGTATGGAGTGCATTAAGCGTAACCCAACGAAAAGCTGACTGGTGCCCGGTTTCGTCGCCTCAACTCAAGCTACGCGGTGATCTTTTGTCAATCAATCAGGATAAGAGGGGGCCATGTTCATAAAAACCCCTATATTTAGGCTGAGAGGGATTGAATTCGCTGTAGACGCTGTCGAATGCGATCGCTCAACTTCTGGGCAGTGATGGGTTTGACGAGATAGTCATCTGCTCCCGCCGCAAAAGCATGGTGCTGGGTATCCATATCGGCAAAAATACTGAGAAACATGACAGGCAATTTTTGCCATTCTGGGACTAGCCGCAGGGTTTGGCACAGTTCTAAGCCATTAATCTCCGGCATCTGTACATCTAAAACTAAGACCATTGGAACAACACTATTGAGGGCTGGCCAAAATTCTTGGGGAGTGTCCAAAATAGAGACCTCAAACCCGTAACCGTGCAATTGCTCCTGCATGGTTTGGAGAAAAATGGGGTCATCATCCACTAGCATCAGGCGGACAGGGGGCAATGGTGGACTGGGGGGCATCTCCTTCGTTAGTCCTATGGAAGCTGTCTGAATATCTTGTTTTAAGGCCGCTATGTAGTGATGGAGAACCGCCACTTGTGCCGCATCCATCTGGAGATCAGGGTGGACATGCTGTTCAATCTGTTGAGCAAGGTGCATGGCGCTATCTAACTGAAAGGTGCCAAGGGTCCCTCTGAGGGTATGGGCCAGTTGGTAGGCGTCTGCTTGGGCGCTGTTGGCAGTATCAGAGGCCAGTTGGGCGATCGCTTCTTGCAACAACTCCACCTTCTGTAGGCAGCTTTCCCTATACTGGCCCCAGGCTTGGCCCAAAAACTGCGTGTAGGCAGAAGACGAAACGGCTGAACCGTTAGTTGGTGAGATTTGGAGGGCTTGGCCCTTCACTAGACTTGGTTCAGGAGGGCCATTGTCTGGTAGAACATGAGGGACGGGAACAGGAGTCGAAGCTGTATCCCCATTACCTCCCTCCACAGGTTTGAGGTAGTAGCCCCGACCGTGGGACGTGGCAATTAAGTCCGTGGGCGCACCCGCAGCCCCAAGCTTTCGCCGCAGCCGTCGTACATGGGAACGCACTGTTGCCTCCGTGGGAAATTCTTCCGATGCCCACAACCCTTCTATGATGTCTTCATTACTAAACACATGCTGGCTGTCCCGCAACATCATTTCCAACAACGTGTACTCTTTTGTGGTCAGCGCTAAGGTTTGGCCATCATAGCTTACGTCACAACTGTTGGTATCCAACCACAGCGGTCCCCACGTCAGAGTTGGTAATGGATTAGCGCTATTTCGCCTCAGCAGGGCACGAACACGGGCCACCAGTTCCTCTTCATCAAAAGGTTTAAGTACATAATCATCGGCTCCAGCGTCCCACCCTGTAAGTTTGACAGTACGACTGTCCTGGGCCGTTAACAACATAATGGGTAGGGTATATTCCTGTGTACGCAGAAATTGGCAGAGGGTAATGCCATCCAATTGGGGCAGCATTACGTCCAAAATAATCAGATCGTATTGGTAGGCCAAGGCATAATCCTTTCCCTGTTGGCCATCGCTAACAGCATCAACGGCATACTTTTCGGTTCGTAATCGCTGAATTAAGAGCGATCGCAATACATCATCATCTTCAACCAACAAAATTCGCATATCGTATCTACTGATTCCAACCTACCAGTTCAAAATTCGGGTAATTTCCTGGGCTAAATCGAGAGAATTAAATGGCTTAGTGATGACCCCATTAACTCCGGTTTTTTGGAAGATGCGCTTTTCTGAAGCCTGAGCCTTTGCAGTCAAGAAGATCACAGGGATTGACTGGGTCTCCGGATCTTGCGACAACTTTTTGAACGTAGTCAAGCCATCCATCTCCGGCATCATGACATCTAACAAAATAATGTCTGGTTGTTCGACTTGGGCTTGGCAAATCCCCTCCATACCAGAACTTGCAGTTAACACGTCCCAGCCTGCTGCCATTTTTAAGCCAAATTTCACAACGGTTTGAATCGCTTCTTCATCGTCGATAATTAATACTCGCTTAGCGTTCATGGTCTACTCCCTTTTCTAAAGACAATAGGGGTAATGTAAAAATAAATGTACTGCCTGATCCCTCAGTACTTTCAGCCCAAATTTTGCCATTATGCTGGTCAATGATTTTGCGGCAAATCGTCAGTCCCAGGCCAGTTCCACCTTTTTTGCGAGCATCAGAGGAGTCCACTTGGTAAAACCGCTCAAAAATGCTTTCCAGCTTATTTAGGGGAATACCTGGCCCTTGATCCTGGACTCGAAATTGCACCATAGGATCAGATGGCCTTGATTCAGCTTTTCTCGGCTTAGATTCTCTAGATTTAGACTTCCTAGATTCAGGGTGCCTAGAATCCGCTAACCGCCCATTAGCGGTGGCATGGGATGGAGCGGCGGTAGCAACAAGAGGTGGGGAGGTAATTGACTCCTGTTGTACGCTGAGAGTCACGGTGGTACCAGGGGTTGAAAACTTGATGGCATTACTCAATAGATTCGTTAACGCTTGCACGATGTAATCGGAATCAACCCACAGGGGGATGGAGGCCGGACGGGTCAAGAGTTGCACTTCGTATTGTTGGGCCATGGCTTGCATGGCTTCCGTTGCCTTCACGATCAAGTCAGAAGCATTACAGGCTTGGCGGTCCATCGTCACATCGCCTGATTCAATTCGCTGGAGATCCAAGACGCTGTTGACCAAGCGCACAAGGCGTTCAGTATTGTCATCGGCTATGCCCAAAATTTGTTGACCATCCTGGGACAAGGTGCCGAGCCGTCCGGTGGACAGGAGCTTGAGCGAACTATGGATGGAGGTCAGCGGGGTTCGGAGCTCATGGCTGACCACAGAAATGAACTCATCTTTCATTCGTTCAATGGCTTTGCGATCGCTAATATCACTCGTCAGGGCAAAAAAACCTTTGATCTCACCGGTTTTCTCATCTTGGTGAGGAATGTAGGTCACATCAACAGAGCAGAGCGTTTGGTCAACTCGACAAATTTCATTTTCGTAGTGAACTACTTCTCCGGACAGTGCCTTTTTGACCCGTGGGCGAATGTGATCATAGGTAGCACTTCCCCAAATCTGACGGAGACGCTGGCCTTGTATGGTCTCAGGAGATTTGCCCAGCCAAGCTTTGAAGGCCGCATTATTAAAACGATAACGTTCTTGATTATCCACATAGGCAATCAACACAGGTAACGTATTTGTGATTAACCTTAGCTGTTCTTCATTTTGACGGAGAGAGTCTTCGGCCTGCACCCGATCGGTGATTTCCTGCTGGAGGCTTTGATTGACCTGGCGCAGTTCGGCAGTGCGCTGGGCCACGATTGTTTCCAAATTTTCCATCAACTGCCCATGGGCGATCGCAATCCCAATTTGGTCCGCTAATTGCTGCATGAGATCAATTTCAAACTCTGTCCACAGTCGGGGGCACTGGCAATGATGGGCGATCAGCAATCCCCAAAGCTGATTACCAGAGTTATCGCCTAGGGAGTCAGGCGACCGCGAACTCAAGTTTAGGACAATGGGCACAATCAACTTAGCCTTGATGCTAAATTGATCGACAAATTCCACCAGACAATCCGCTAATCCAGCAGTGGGGGCGTGGACATTGGCGATCGCCTGCACCCGTCCTTGCGAATAAAGATCTTGGTAGTCCTTGGGAAACACCTCCTCAGGAAACACCATGTTTAAAATAGCGGTGTAATCTGGCAACACCGCCTCGCTGATTGTTTTCCCCGTACCGTCTGGAAAAACTTGATAGATCAGAACCCGATCAGTGTTCAGAATCCGCTGCACCTCAGCCACCGTCGTACCCAAGATTTCATCCAAGTGCAGTGATTGCCGAATCTTGAGGGTGACTTCTGCAAACAACCGGGCCCGTTGATATTGCCGTTGCAATTCTTCCATAAGTAGATCATCCCCCTTCTCTAGTAACCAGGGAAATCCTGAAAAGTTGGAAGGATGGGCAGGATGATGTTCTAACACGATCAAATGTGTGCTTTGCGATATGAGTAAACAGAGAGAGGGGTAAGCATGGGAAGCGCCATCAACACAGATTGGCAGGTTTCCCATATTGACAATGGAGTAAAAAGGGGGGGCGCATCCCAAACCCCACGGCCCAGCCAGCTTTGCTGAGCTGGGTAACTAAATTTAAATAGATATTTTATAAAGTAACATTATGTATATGTATTCGAGACTTTATTTCTCAAATGTTACTTTGCTTCATGAAATTAGGAGCTTTAGTGAATGGTAAGGCCAATTTTTTCAGTTGTTCTCAACTTGTATGCCTCCAGCACTGCGCTACTGGGAATCGCTAAAGATTTAGGGGAACACTAAATTAGGCATCACGCCATTCAGTGTTAACTCTTATAAGGAGAATGGATAATGAAACCAGTCCCTAGTGGTATTTGCTACGCCTATCCCATTCGTTTCAAGGATGGCCGATTATCCATCTGCCAAGTTCCTGAAGGGTATGTGCAAGCGGCTTTATCCACGAGGGATTTACAGGAGCTGAGTCAAGAGTTTGGGCTGGATGCGGCGGCTGTCCGAGCGGTAATGGAAGTAGCCTCTGCTGGGTCCGGTTTCTTGCGCCACGAACCTGCTCCGATTCAACCCAAGCTGCGATTTGAGGCCCATTGGTTTTATCGACTGACTCCCAAGCCTGTATCCAAGGTCCGGCCTGATTTGGCCAGTTGCTACTGGAATCGCAACCTGTACAAGGGTGGTTCGGCGGAATGGCCACGATTGTTAGACGCCATGGCCTTTGATGAAATTCAAGCCCTCAAGTCCGCATCTTACGGATTAGGCCAAGTGATGGGATTTAACTATACTGCAGCTGGCTGCGAGTCTATCCAACAGTTTATTGAAGAGGTATTTGCGGGGGAATATTGGCAAGCTCGCCACATGCTCAACTACATCGCAAATAGCAACTTGTTGGTCGAACTGAAGCACCTGGATTGGGCTGGGTTTGCCCGTGGCTACCATGGTCCTGGCTATCGCAACAATCGATATGATCAGAAGTTAGCCGCAGCCTATGGCAAGGCTCGTGCAGCCGTGGCAGCGGCATAGGCTGCTTTTGACCCGCTAGATGACGACACCATCGTGGCGGAAACAGGGTGGATCAACCTTCTCTACAATCATGTTTAAATTCACCAGACTATGACGAAATCCTGATACTGTATGACTGCACGCTACCCAAGCGACGCATTATTGTCATCCCAGAGCGATGTGATGAAAATTGTTTTTTTTGGTACGCCTCAATTTGCCGTGCCCACCCTGGAGACGCTGATTGCGGCACCTGATACCGAGGTTGCAGCCGTAGTTACGCAACCCGATAAACGGCGGGGGCGTGGTAACAAACTGATTCCTTCACCGGTCAAAACGGTGGCGGTGGATCAGGGGATTCCTGTGTGGCAACCCCAGCGCGTCAAAAAAGATGATGAGACTCTGGCTAAATTGGCAGATAGTGCAGCCGATGTCTTTGTGGTGGTGGCCTACGGGCAAATTTTGTCTGAGCAAATTTTGGTGATGCCTCGGTTGGGCTGCGTGAATGGCCATGGCTCGATTTTACCGGAGTATCGCGGAGCTGCGCCCATTCAATGGTGTCTGGTGCATGGCTGCCTGGAAACGGGTATTACGACGATGTTGATGGATGTGGGGATGGACACGGGACCGATGTTGCAGAAGCGGACCCTTCCCATCGGTTGGCTGGATACGTCTTTGGATTTGGCGCGATCGCTCTCCTCCATTACCGCTGACTTACTCCTAGAAACCATCCGAGGGCTAGACCAGGGCACGGTTGAACCCACTCCTCAAGACAATGATCTGGCTACCTATGCTCCCCTGATCAAAAAAGAGGATTATGGCTTAGATTGGCAGAAAAGTGCGATCGCCCTTCACAACCAAATTCGTGGCTTTTATCCCAATTGCACCACCACGTTCCGGGATCAGTCTCTCAAAGTTAAAGAATCCTTGCCGATTCATCCCAGCATTGCCGATGAGCTATTAAGCCAACTGCCGGACTTTGCGGAGGTGGTTCAAACGGGGATTGAGCTATTGCCCACCCTAGCGGCAAACATGGCACCGGGGACGGTGGTGGCTTTGGTGAAAAATACGGGTGGCCTGGTGATGACGGGAGATGGATTGTTGCTGATCCGGGAGGCCCAGTTGGCAGGGAAGCGATCGCAATCGGGCTGGGATTTTGTCAATGGCACCCGCATGGAGGTGGGAGAGGTGCTAGGGATGGGATAGCGATCGCGTTCTATCACTGAATATGAGAAGGCGATCGCCCTCTCCACCAATGGCGCGATCGCACCCCGATCCCATTCCATCACGGGATAGGAGAGGGCGATCGCACCCATTTCTCGCCAAACGTTTTGTCCTCACGCCTCGTTCCCAGTGTTTCACTGGGAATGACCATCAGAGGCTCTGCCTCAAAGGAAGCCTGGAGCCTGAGGCTCTCAGATCGGTATCCTGCCAGAGACAGGGGACCAGCAATCTGGATTGTGGCGATCCTCAACAAAACCTACAAAAGGTGATGAATCCGCCAAAATCCCAAATCAAAAATCCAAAATGTTAATTGCTTGGGCCTACCTCTTTCACCTTTTCTTTAAGCCATCCGTCCAAAAGGATCTCAACAGAAATCTGTTGCTCTCTCGCAATGGCCAGTAGGTTTTGCATGATGCCTTCATCCACAGACACTAAATAATGACTGCATTGAAGATCCACGTCAAAAGAGACCTCTGGCAGCGCATCGGCATAGTCACCCATGTCATGAGGGTCGAAAAAATCGATGAGTTCTGCTTGAGAACTAATTTGCGGGAGTGTATTACTTCTATTTTCGGCCATATAGTTTCCGCTCCTTACGAGCCATATCGCGTGCGCTTAAAATCAAGGCTTGGGCAGAGGATTTGTAGATAAACAAAACCGTGAGATATCGTCCGCTGTCGCTACGTCCAAGGGCAAGATAGACATCCTCGCCTTTACGCTCACCCTTCTCCACAAAGCGGAATTTGGGTCGATTCTGAAAGACCTCCTCTACTTCTCTGGGATCAACTCGATGCTTAACAGATAGTTTTTCTACTATCGTATCCAACCAGAGAACTTCTTCAATTCTCACCCTACACCCCTCAGTGTTTGTCTGGTGTTATTGTATCGTTTTCAGCATCCACGCTTGTTGGGGGTTGGTGATGGGCGATCGCGCCAATGTCCCGCCAACTGTCTTCCCCGTTCATATTCATTCAAAAGGATATATGGATTGTGGCGATCGCCAACCAACCCTCACAGCCTCAGCTTTCATGGAAGCCCTAATGCATCCGTGGGCGATCGCTATACGGGTACCTGATAACGGCTCGAAAATCCAAAATTTAAAGTCCAAAATGGTAGCAGTCTTTATCTTCAACCGTTTAGCATGAGTCGAATACCACGCCAACTTGAACCTGGCTTCTGCTACCACATCACCACCCGCTGCAATAATCGGGAATTTCGCCTGACTCGGTTTGAATGCCGCGAATTATTACTGTTTACCATCAAACAATGCCAGGAAAAATATAACTTTAAGCTTTATGGTCTTTGTATCATGAGCAACCATGTCCACTATTTGCTGGAACCAGAACAGCCGGAGGATTTACCCAAAATTATGCACTGGATTAACTGGTACAGCGCCATGTGCTTCAACCGGATGCTGAATCGGACAGGGCACTTTTGGGAAAAGCGGTATCACAGTTCTGGGTTTCCCAATACGGACTATCGGCGGGTGCTGAATACCTTGCGCTATATCCATGCCAACCCCAAGGCGGCAGATATGCAACCGGGATTTTTCTATGACTTTAGCAACTATGGCACCTATGACCGTCTGACTCAGGATGGACTGACAGAATGGCATCCGGCGTTTCTGGCGTTGGGGAAAACCTTGGATTTGTGT
>JBFRWC010000280.1:0-4259 GCA_051439365.1 Leptolyngbyaceae cyanobacterium | reverse complement strand
GAACCACCCCCTCTAACTCCCCCTTGCAAAGGGGGAGGACCGGAGTTTCCCCCCTTTGCAAGGGGGGACTAAGGGGGGTAAAGCCGAGTTTTGGACTTCAAAATGAGATGTGTGTACACCGTAGCTTTGCAAGGGGAGACTAAGGGGGGTAAAGCCAAGTTTTGGGCTTCAAAATGAGATGTGTGTACACCGTAGCCCAAGAGGGGAGTCGGAAGCAGAGCAAAGACCTCAGCAACGTTCCGATCCCCCTATTGGCGGCTCTATTCTATCGCAGGGCAAAGAAGAAAGAGGAAAGAACAAAGAAAAGAACTCAAAACTCCCCGTACGGACAACGCCCCCGTGCTTGTCCCCCACTCCCCAACTCCCCCATCCCTTGGTATGCTGAAAGACTGAACCTGCGTTGCGCGATCGCCATGACCACTGCCACTGTTTCCCAGCCGATGTCCGATTCTCCTATCACCTTTCCCCTTACCGCCGTTGTCGGCCAGGAAGCGATTAAGTTAGCCCTGCTGCTAGCGGCGATCGATCCGGTTCTCGGTGGGGTAGTGATTGCGGGACGACGGGGTACTGCTAAATCCGTGATGGCCCGTGCCATTCATGCCCTGATCCCGCCCATCGAAGTGGTGCAAGGCACCTGCTGCAACTGTGATCCCGCCAAACCGGAAGAATGGGATAACGACACGGGCGATCGCTTCCCACAAGCCAAAATCCAAAATCCAGAACTAGAACCAGATTGGCCCACAGAGGTGATCCCCTCACCCTTTATTCAAATTCCCCTGGGCGTGACTGAGGATCGGCTGTTGGGGTCGGTGGACGTGACCCAATCGATCAAGCAGGGGGAAACGGTCTTCCAGCCCGGATTGTTGGCAGAGGCCCATCGTGGCGTGTTGTATGTGGACGAAATCAACCTGCTGGATGACCAAATCGCCAACCTGCTACTGTCCACGATTACCGAAGGTCGCAACCTAATTGAGCGCGAGGGCATCAGTTTTCAGCATCCCTGTCGCCCGATTTTGATTGCCACTTACAACCCAGAAGAGGGGGATTTGCGGGAGCATTTACTCGATCGCATCGCCATTTCCCTGTCCGCTGATGAGGTGATGGGATTGGATCAGCGGGTACAGGCGGTGGAACAAGCGACGGAATATGCGCGATCGCCCCAGGACTTTATCCAGCAATACGCCGATGATATTGACGGCATTAAGACCCAAATCATTCTGGCACGGGAATGGCTCCAAGATGTCACCATCAGCCGGGAGCAAATTGCCTATTTGGTCAATGAAGCCTTGCGGGGCGGGGTACAGGGCCATCGGGCTGAACTATTTGCGGTGCGAGTGGCCAAAGCCCATGCCGCGTTGGAAGGACGCAACCAGGTCAATGCCGATGACTTACAACAGGCGGTGCGGTTGGTGATTGTCCCCCGTGCCACCATCGTGCAAACGCCGCCAGATAAGGAGCAGCAACCGCCACCACCGCCACCGCCCCAATCCCAAGATGATCAGGACGACGAACCCCAGAATCAAGATGAGACCGAGGATCAAAACGAGGACCAAGAGGACGATCCTCCAGAGGATCAGCCCGATCCCGAAACCCCAGAAATTCCCGAAGAATTTGTCTTTGATCCCGAAGGGGTGGTGATGGACCCCAGTGTGCTGTATTTTGCTCAGATGGCCCAGCAGCGCCAGGGCAAATCCGGTGCCCGCAGTTTGATTTTTTCCGAAGACCGAGGCCGCTACATCCGCCCCATTTTTCCGCGAGGCCAGGTGCGCCGGATTGCAGTGGATGCGACCTTACGGGCAGCGGCTCCTTATCAAAAGTCGAGGCGATCGCGCTATCCCGGTCGTAAGGTCGTCGTCGAACAGCCAGATATTCGCACCAAGCAGCTTGCGAGAAAATCCGGGGCACTGGTGGTGTTTGTGGTGGATGCATCGGGTTCGATGGCGTTGAACCGAATGCAAGCGGCCAAGGGTGCCGTATTGCGATTGCTCACGGAAGCTTACGAAAATCGGGATCAGATTGCCCTAATTCCTTTCCGGGGGGAGCAAGCGGAAGTGTTACTGCCGCCAACCCGATCGATCGCTGCCGCCAGTCGGCGGTTAGAACGAATGCCCTGTGGTGGCGGGTCGCCTCTCGCCCACGGATTGACTCAAGCGGTACGGGTGGGAGTCAACGCCCAGAAATCCGGCGATGTGGGTCAGGTGGTGATTGTGGCGATTACCGATGGTCGTGGCAATATTCCCCTAGCCCGATCCTTAGGTGAAACCATCACAGACGACGAAAAGCCCGACATCAAAGCGGAATTGCTGGACATTGCCGCCAAGATTCGGGCCACTGGGTTTCAACTGTTAATCATCAACACCGAGCGCAAATTTGTCTCCACGGGCTTTGCCAAAGAGCTAGCCGAAACTGCTGGCGGCAAGTACTACAACCTACCCAAAGCCACGGATCAGGCGATCGCTTCAATGGCACAGGGGGCGATCGCCAGTGTCATGACCTAGCCCCTCAACCGACCGTTCTCTCTCAACAGGCAGCCCCATCACAGGCAAGATTAGGGCGATTAGTCGCACAAGGAGACCCGATCTCAAGTGGTACCGGACCAATCACAGGCAACGGCATACAAGAGCGATGGCCTGCCGCCGATGGGTAAGTCAAGCCTCGGCGCTGCACCGTCGGTACCGGAGTTGGTACCGAAATGTGACGAGGATAGGGCACGTTCGTGGTCCCGCGCCGACAGCGTTCAAAAAATTGAACTTCCTGCCGATCCAAAGCCGCAGGCTCACGATTGATCCCCAAAGAATTGATCCCCAAAGAATTGGTGCCAGAGATGAGATTTAAGTGACGTTTCATGATTACCCCAGACGATAATTTTGGATTGGTATGAGGGCGATCGCCGCAATCAAGCATACGGCTCAGGGCTATCTGCAATTGGCGATTTTATTTTTTCTGTATCACACTTTACAGTTTAGCCCTTATGTCAGGGTTTGGTCATCATAAAGTCAATAAAACTTATCGTCGTTAACCCACAGGGCAATTCACAGGGCAATTCACAAGGCTGATTAACCGTAGCCATTATCCACCACTTTCATGGGGACTCATTCGTCATTCATGGCTCCTGACAATATAGTTCAAGTCAACCAAGCAAGTAGGGATTCCCGTATCTGGTGTGGGGGTCGAGCGATCGCTCAAACCCGCATTCTTGCGTTGACCAGGCAATTCTCTGGGGAAACGTGAAGACAGAAACGACATGGGGGCGATCGCTACTGCTTCCCCCAGCCTAATATGGAACAGAGGCAAACGCCTGCTGTACATTTAGGCACTTTAGTCTTCACATCATGATGATGGGGCTACCGATGGGAGGCTCTAGGGCATAGCGGACAGTGGATTTAGAGAAAGAAGAACGGGAGTATGGCGATCGTACTGTTCTCGAATATTGGACGGTGGAGCGGGATCGCCATACTCCCCACATCATCATTCACCCCTGGGATACCCAACAAGGTCGCTATTTCCCTAGACCGTATCTGTCCAGCGACACCAACCCCTTAGGAATGCGAGTGCTCCGTTCAGTTCTAAATATTGCTGTTGATCTAGCTTGGTGAGGAGTTCTGGGGTGAGGGGCGATCGCCCTACCCAACAGCGCGATCGCCATTCTAGTTCACTCATTTTTATGTTAGACTGACAGGGCAGTAATCTTGGACGTATAGCTCAGTTGGTTAGAGCACCACGTTGACATCGTGGGGGTCTCCCGTTCGAGTCGGGATACGTCCATCCCCTGAACCCCTCATCACTGAGGGGTTTTGCTATATCTGGCAAGTCTTTCAGCAACCGAGCAATATAAGCACACTATCGTACATACCTACTTCTAGCGACATTTGGCTACACCTGCCTACTTCTCAATTGGTACATATTTGGCACACGGGTTTTCAGGGGTCAAAATTCCGGTAGCCTGACCGAGTTGAGGGCATGACCATAGGTTTCATTCACCATGCGGGGTGTGCTGTGCCCTGCCATCTGAGCCGCTTGGTGTCCAGTCCATCCCAGATACTCGATGCCATGACTGATGGTGGTGTGGCGGATGGTGTAAGGGGGGCGATATTCTACCCCGGCACTGGTTAGCACCTTGCGCCATATCCGTTGACCGAAAATGATGGGATACAAGCCCCGTCCTTCTAGGACGGCTTTTCTTGATTCTGGATGTATTGTTTTAGCACTTCTATAGGGGCACCACCAACAGATGCAGAGAAATGTGCTGGAGTCCATAG
>JBFRWC010000279.1:0-12677 GCA_051439365.1 Leptolyngbyaceae cyanobacterium | reverse complement strand
CCTCTGCCAGCCAGTTGGATGGCGATCGAGACTGCGATCGCATAGCAGCAGTTTTGGCTGAGCACGAGCCTTTTCTCTCCCAGGGAGATGCTCAATCGTTTGTTGACCGGACTAGCACTCAAACATGGGAGGAACTTTTTGGCCCCGGTAGTGAATTTGAGGAGCTGTTTGGACCTTCGGATGAAGAGCAAGAGTAATGCCAAAAGTTAATTGTGAGGAACAAGTCCCCTCCTTTGAAGTAGTATTGCGCCATCACTCACGAATGGAATTGTGGGTGACTTGACTAACAAGTGAGATTTACCAAGGCAGTAACCGCCGCCACCAGGGTAGTGGTGATTCATCCACCGCAGGTAACTTCTGTCGGATAGTGTCGATGTTCCATCCCGTCAGTTGGGCCAACGTCTGGGCTTCCTGTTCAAATCGCTGGGGAAGCGATCGCCGATATTCCTCTCCTTCCCGACAGTCAGCCGCTGCCAAGTAAGGGTGCCGTAGCACATAGCGCCCTTGGAACAGCGCAGAATTGGGCGTAGTTTGGAACATCAGATCCTCAGGAAACTTATTGCGGGTGTAGCGAACATGGAGCCGGGAGATAAACACCTGGCTGGACCATAAGTCATCATTATTTAGCCAAAACACACCAGATTGGCGTAATTCATCCGGCGACAAAATCGGTGCGGAACAGGGATCGCAACTGCTCATATTCCAGGCATATTCCAAAAATGCCACATTGCGCCCCTCCTTCTCGTAGGCTTTTTGGAACATGTCCCGGTAAAAATCGGGGAACTCGTTTTTGACAAACACGGGCAAATCCATGTTCGAGGGCACATTCACCGTGCGGTAGTTGCTCAGTTCCACCCGTCCCTGAGGTGAGAGCAAATATACCAACAAGTCCTGCTCTGCATCCGCGTTGATCATGCCCAATCGAATCGGCAACATAAACCGGGGCGACTCGTAGGCAATTTGCAACGGACGCAGAGATTGATAGTCCGACCGATCGAAGGTGTCTAGGTTGACCTTGGCCACGAAAAACTTCATATTCTGGCGGATGTAGGGTTGGAGCAGTTGGCTCGACCCGTTGGGGATGCGGTAGCCATTTTGCTGGAGCCAGGTTTCCAGACCATCCGACTCTTCGGCGCTGAGAATCACAATATCGTATTCCCCTACAACAAACTGAGCCTCCACCGTCACTCCAAACGCTTCATCAACAGCAGGAGCCGATGTCGGGGCTGGGATGGCGCTCTCCAGCCGATCCCTCCGTTGGCGGCGATCGCGCAGGGCACAGGGGTTCCCGTCAAAATATTCCACCAACCGGGGCGCACTAAAGTCATCCAGCCGTTGAATAATCGCAGCATCACTCACCTGCACCTGATCCTCTTGCAGCACCGTAGGCACAGGCACCACCATGGCAAAGTCGCTCACATCGCCTTGATAATCATTGGACATGGTGAGGACGGTGCGCTGACCATCACGGGCGATAATCACCTGAGAGGCTTGGTTATACAAATTGGTGTCGGCTTTGGCGACATAAAATCCGCAAAAGGCTTGGGCATCAGGGATGATGAGCGTCCAGGCGATCGCCCCTACTACCAGCGGCATCATCAGTCGAACTGATTTCACCGCCCACGCTTTCCACTGGAATTGAGGCTCGGACCACCACCGATCAATCAATGGCGTAAAGGGGGCGATCGCAAATAGGGCAAAGAAAATCGCAGATGGCACAAAGAAAATAGTTTGCAAAATAAAGGCAAGGAGAGCGATCGCCATCGACCACACCACTCGTCCAGCGCGAGCATTGGGAATCGAGCGCGGGTCCGTCACCATAAACAGGGCAAACAACAGCAGCGAACCGCTCATCAACTGGTGCAGCCATACATCCATTGTCCACCCTAGCCACAGAGTCCGCACACCCAGCAGGGCAGCATAGGTACCGAGAAATGCCAGACTGGTATCCCAGCGTCCCACTCGCTTCAACACCAAGCCTCCCGCTCCAGCAAATACGAGAATGTACCAAACCTCCTCGCCCCACTGTCCCGGTGAGACCCAGGCATCATGGGTCAAAACCAGGGCAGCGATAATGCCAATGTTAGCCGGATTAAAGCAGTGTTTGCCATTAACCCGGATGAAGAACTTGCTGGCGATCGCCACCCCACCTGCCAGCAGCATAGTGATTTCATGATCCGCCCGCAACAGCAGACTCAGGCTCAGTGCTGTAATCAACGGACTGCGGACGCTAAAAGGAATCCTTGCCCGGTCAACCGAACGCTCACTTGTAGGTGTCGCCGTTGCGAGTGGGTTCGTCGGCAAAATGGCGATCGCTCCGCATAGGGTTCGAGAAAATTGTTGTCCATAAAAACGACCCAGTTCTAGACTCCACTGGGTCAAGATGCAGGCGGCGATCGCCACTACTACATGCTTTGGGTCCAAATCCCAACCACGGGTACTCACCCCCAGAATCAGAAATGAGGCCAGAAACAAAATCTGATAATCACGAGCATCATCAAATCGCATGAGGCTATGCTCCAAACTAGCGGTGTCAAAATAAACTTGCCGCTAGTATGCCGTGGGTTTGGGAGTAGGAGTTCCTGGTTACGAATTTTGTAACCGTGTTGTTGAACAACAAAAGGCCGGAGGTCTTTGAGACTTCCGGCCTCTGCGGCTGGGATGTCATCTGGATGTCCCCAGAAAAATCGCCTCGCTTTTATTGGAAATCGCTACACCGAAGTCAGCACTTTCTCGGCCTCTGCGTCTGAAGTCAGATCGCAAACCTCTGGAGTATCTGCTTCCGAAGGTGGTACGACTTGCCAGAACTGGGGCAAATAGGTCTCCCAGTTGGAGAGGATTTCTAGTGCTTTCGGACTCTGGGTGCGATCGCCATGGGCTTGAATCAATGCCTTGAGCTGAGCCGCCCCTGCGATGGACATGACCCGCTGCGCCGCCACGATTTCCGGATTGATTTTTTCTGAAAAATGGGAGTCTGTGTCTAGAATGTAAGCCAGCCCTCCGGTCATGCCAGCACCGATGTTACGACCCACCGATCCCAGCACCACGACCACGCCCCCAGTCATGTACTCACAACAGTGATCGCCAGCCCCTTCAATCACCGCTTGGCCTTTGGAGTTGCGGACAGCAAACCGTTCCCCGGCCTGACCACTGGCGTACAAGGTACCTCCTGTCGCTCCGTACAAGCAGGTGTTCCCGATGATAACGTTATCCGCTGCTACGTAAGCAGCATCGGCGGGGGGCTGGATGATAATTTCGCCACCGTTCATGCCTTTGCCCACATAGTCGTTGGCTTCGCCGTGGAGGGTGAGCACCATCCCTGGGAGATTAAAGGCACCAAAACTTTGGCCAGCACTCCCGCTGAACGTGAGGGCCAGAGTGCTCGGTAAACCAGCATTGCCATATTGTTTGGCGATCGCCCCCGCAACCCGAGTTCCCACCGTCCGATCCGTATTCACCACCGTGTAGGTTTTGGTCACGTCACCACCTGGGTTCGTCAGCACGGCTTGAACCTCGGCATCGGCCAAAATCGTGTCATCCAACACCGGACCATTACTGTGAACGGGTTCATGATCGAGCCAGGTGCGATCGCTCTTCGTATCCGGCAGGTTCAGCAAACAATCCAGGTTGATGGCCTGAGTCTTCGTCAGGGATACGCCCTCTCGCATAGTCAGCAAGTCGGCCCGACCCGTCAGTTCAGTTAGGGAGCGATAACCCAAGTGGGCCAGCAGAGAGCGGATTTCTTCAGCCACAAAATAGAAGAAATTCACCACCTCTTCCGGTGTGCCCTTAAACCGCTGCCGTAGCTTCTCCTGCTGCGTTGCCACCCCGACGGGGCAAGTGTTGAGGTGACAAACTCGCGCCATAATGCAGCCTTCCGCAATCATGGCAATGGAGCCAAAGCCAAACTCTTCGGCTCCCATTAGGGCCGCCATCACCACATCCCAGCCAGACTTGAGACCGCCATCGGCCCGAAGAAGGACGCGATCGCGCAACTGATTTGTCATTAGCGCCCGATGCACTTCCGTCAACCCCAACTCCCACGGGGTTCCCGCGTGTTTAATCGAACTCAGGGGTGAGGCTCCCGTGCCACCATCGTGACCGGAAATCTGGATGACATCGGCGTTGGCCTTGGCCACACCAGCGGCAATCGTGCCAATCCCAATTTCCGCCACCAGTTTCACGGAAACCTTCGCGGTCGGGTTGATCTGGTGTAGATCAAAGATCAACTGGGCTAAGTCCTCAATCGAGTAAATATCGTGGTGAGGTGGTGGCGAAATTAAGGTCACACCCGGTTTGGAACGGCGCAGGGTGGCAATGTAGGAACTAACCTTGCGTCCCGGCAACTGTCCCCCTTCTCCAGGCTTTGCGCCTTGGGCCAGTTTAATTTCAATTTGCTTGGCATTCATCAAATATTCCGGTGTCACCCCAAAGCGCCCTGACGCAACTTGCTTAATGGCAGAGTTGGCCCGATCGCCATTTCGGAGACCGTGCAGATGAGGCATGGTGGGAGACTTGCCAGTGGCTTCATCCACATCGCTCAGGGGTAAGAATCGCACTGAATCTTCGCCGCCCTCACCGGAGTTGGAACGACCCCCAATCCGATTCATAGCGATCGCCAAGGTCTCGTGCGCTTCCCGCGACAGCGCCCCCAAGGACATCCCGCCCGTACAGAAACGGGTCATGATATCTTCAACGGCTTCGACCTCTTCAAGAGCAATAGAGGGGCGATCGCTCTTGAAATCCAGCAAATCCCGCAACGCCGTTACCGGACGGGAACGAAGATGCTCTTTGTAGACCTCATAGTGGTCATATTGCTTATCCTTAATAGCCGCGTGGAGTGCCTTCACCATTTGAGGGTTATTCATATGGTACTCTCCCTTCTTGCGGTACTGCACAAAGCCAAAATTCTGAAGTTTTTGCTCTGTCAGGGCCGGAAATGCTCGCTGGTGAATCGTGGCCACCTCTTGAGCCAGTTCCTCAATGCTCAAACCGCCGATCCGAGAAGTCGTGCCCTTAAAGGCAAGGTTCAGGAGATCGGGTCCAACCCCAATCGCCTCAAAAATCTGGGCTCCGTGGTAGCTCGCCAACAGAGAAATCCCCATTTTGGACAAGATCTTGAACAAACCTGCATTCAGCGCTTTGCGGTAGTGTGCCTGCGCCTCATCCATTCCCATTTGGTCCAGTTTGCCACTCTCCATCTTGTTTTGGGCGCGAGGGCTAGACCACCAGTGACGAATGGTTTCCCAGGTTAAGTAAGGACATACCGCACTAGCACCATACCCCAGCAAACAGGCAAAGTGGTGCGTACTCCAACACTGGGCCGTGTCTATCACCAGAGAAACATGCATTCGCAATCCTTGTTGAATCAAATGGTGATGGACCGCACCAGTGACCACCAACGGTGGCACAAAGGTGAGAGTTTCGCTAATGCCTTGACCTTGACTATCGGGATGGTGGGCGGGACGGCGGCGATCGCTCAGGATCACAATCGTATTCCCCTGGCTCACCACCTGCTCGGCCTGCTGACAAATTCGTTGGATGGCCTCCTTCAACCCACTGGGACCATCACTCACCGCATAGAGCGTGGACACCGTAGCCACCTGATAGTCTGAGTCCTGAATTGCCTGCAAATCCGGTTCGCTCAGCACCGGAGACTCAATCTTGATCCGGTGGGCAAACTCTGGTTTCTCCTTGAGCAAATTCCCCCGTGGCCCCAACTCCATCGATAGGGACATCACCAAATTCTCCCGCAGCGGGTCAATGGCGGGGTTCGTCACCTGGGCAAAGCGCTGCTTAAAGTAGTCGTACAGCAACCGCGACTTCTCCGACAAAATCGCCAAGGGAGCATCGTCGCCCATGCAGAAGGTCGGCTCTTTCCCCTGCACCGCCATCCCTTCAATCACCATCTCCACATCTTCAGAGGTGTAACCAAAGGCCGTTTGTTGTTGGAGTAGCTCCTCTGCGGACCATTGGAGAGACTCTGGAAAGGGGTGGGCTGGCAGTTCGTAGCGGTGTTGTTCCAGCCATTTTCCATAGGGTTGCTGGCCCGCGATCTTCTGTTTGATTTCCCAGTTGTGAAGAATCTGATGATTTTCTAGATCGACAGCGATCGCCGTTCCTGGACCCAGTCGCCCCTTCTCTACAATGTCCGCCTCATTGACCTCAACGACCCCAGCTTCCGAGGAAACAATAATCAAACCGTCACGGGTAATCACGTACCGGGCAGGGCGCAGCCCATTCCGATCCAGAGTGGCCCCGACCATCTTGCCATCGCTGCACACTAGTAGGGCCGGACCATCCCACGGTTCTTGCATCCCACTGTAATATTCGTAGAACTCTGTAATTTCTGGCTTGTCCGCTAGAGCTGGCTGATTCCGATAGGCTTCTGGCACCATCACCATCAACGCTTCCAATGGACTCCGCCCCGATCGCACGAGCAATTCAAACACGTTATCCAGATTGGCAGAATCGCTCACATTGGCATTGACAATGGGTTTGAGGACATCAATGCGATCGCCCCACAGTTCATGTTCCAAATCCGACTGCCGTGCCATCATCCAATTAATATTGCCCAGCAGCGTATTGATTTCCCCATTGTGACCCAGCAATCGCATCGGTTGAGCCAAGGGCCACCGAGGGAGCGTATTGGTGCTGAAGCGGCGATGATAGCAAGCAAAGGCGCTAGTATAGTCAGGATTCTGGAAATCGAGGTAAAAGGTCCCTAGCACTTCCGACCGAACCATGCCCTTGTACACAATGGTCCGCACGGACAAAGAACAAATGTAAAAGTCCTGTAACGCGGCAGTCTCGTCACTGGTCGCATTCCGCGTTGCCTGGGCAACCGCATTGTGAATCCGACGACGAGCTAAGTATAGTTCCCGATCTAAGCCATCCAGATCCAGTTGAGCAATGTCAGGGATTGCAGGTTGCACAATCACTTGCTCAATCCGAGGTTGATTGGCCCTAGCTTGCGCCCCTAACACCTCCGGGTTAACGGGTACAACGCGCCAGCCCACCACCTTGAAGCCGTCAGACTGCAACTCAGATTCCACCATTTGACGGGCGATCGCCGCTGCTGCCTCCATTTTCGGCAAAAAGATCATCCCCACCGCAACCTGGGTGGATGGTGGCATCGTGATCCCTGCCTGATTGAGCCACTGCTGGATAACCTCCCACGGAATCGCAGTCAGCAGTCCGGCCCCATCACCAGAATCTTGGTCCGCACTGCATCCACCCCGATGCTCCAAACAACCTAGGGCACTCAACGCTGACTGCACTAAACTGTGGCTGGCCCGCCCCTGCTGGTCAGCAATAAATCCGACTCCACAAGCATCACGTTCCTCAACCAACCAGGGTTGGCCAGCATACCCCGCGAATTCCGAATGGCCCACTTGCTCATTTCCCATTGATTACGATACCCCGCTCATACTTGATTATTCACAAACTTTGTTGATCAACCCAACTCGCAACTGAACTCACACAAGCTCATCTATAGGCTTAGCAACAGTAGACTGAGCAACAGTAGACTTAGCAACAGCTCGTACGAATTAGTCCAAGTCCAAGGCATATGCGACAATCACTAAAACTACGCCTCAAACTCCCAACGATGTCATCCACCTATCGCTGCCCAAATTTATTCACCCAGCTTTGCCCCACCGCAGCCCTGGAACGGACTTCCAATCGTCTTTCCAATATACAGAAAGACTATTCGCCACAAGCTGTATCAAGAGCAACGATTTCCAATATTCTGTCCCCACAATACCCGGTTAGCGACCGACTCAACCCAGCGCTTCCCTGCCAGACGAGTGTCATTACCAGGATATTTACGCCAAAATACAAAGATAGCTTGAAGGGGCACGCCCACTAGGTGAAGAAACAGTCAGCAGCAGTCAAGGCCAATCCTGAAAACAAATTCTGTCTGTTATCTTTACTGGAGGAATGGGAACCATACTATTAACAGCTAGCCCATGTCGTATGGCCAAAGTCAGTAGGTAGTTCAGTAGCGCTCAGATACCAGCCTTGGCGATCGCGACTAATGTTGGCATCGTGAGTGCTCAGTAGCTATCCTAACAGTTAGATAGGACGCTGCCAGCCCTCCTATGTATTGTCTGTCAAATTTACTCCTGTCAGATGACGGGCACTGGCGCTGTCCCCGTCAATCGATCCGAGTCAATAGAATTGTTCAACGTCCTCTTTCATTAAATTTTAGGGAGAATAATTATTGTGGTACAGGTAAAAGAAAAACCCCAATCTACCTTAGTGGCACCTTCTTTGGATACCAGTCTTGATACCAATGGGGCATCCGCAACCGAACTACGCCCTTGGGGTTCTTTCACAATCCTCGAAGAAGGAAAGGGATACAAAATCAAGCGGATCGAAGTGAAACCCGGTCATCGCCTCAGCCTCCAGATGCACCACCATCGCAGTGAACACTGGATTGTTGTGTCTGGAACCGCTAAGGTGACGTGCAACGATCATGAGACTCTTCTGAGTACCAACCAGTCAACCTATGTCCCCCCTTGCAGCACCCACCGCCTCGAAAATCCTGGAGTCCTTCCCCTAATTCTAATCGAGGTTCAAAACGGAGAATACCTTGGAGAGGACGACATTGTGCGCTTCCAAGACGATTATGCTCGTGGCCGCAAGTAAATCCAGCCCTGACCTTTCATTAGGTGAAGACTTCTCGGATATTTTAATCGATAGACCTTAACATCTGATATGCGTAACATGGCGTGGCTGTCTTCTAGCAAGAATAGCCGCGTCTCTTTGCTATGGAAAGATCTAAACCAGTGCAAATCGACAAACAGGCAGCACACGAGGTCTAGCCTACTCTAAACCTCGGTACAATCGTATATGTTGCAACTCTCGACGATTTAAATCCACACCCTCCAGATGATTTACCTTACCCCTGCAGCAGTCCAAGAATTACAGCGACTGCTCGGCCAACAGCCAGATAGCTCTCTTGTGCAGATTAGATTGGGTATACAACCAGGATGCTGCGCCGAGTGGTTGTATACCTTTGCCCCCAATGCGACCAATCAGGAAGGGGACACCTGCATCAGCAATGATGGAGTTGAGTTGGTCGTCAATCAGGCCCATTTACCACTTTTGGAAGGGCTAACGATCGACTACTCCGAAGACTTATTGGGCGGAGGATTCCGGTATCAAAACCCTAAGGCCACTCATACCTGCGATTGCGGCACCTCGTTCTCCACTACCCCATCAGAAGAACCACTAGAAGCACCAGAACTTAGAACCAAAGAACCAAGCGAACTATTGACAAGTGAAATACAAACCTGATACGGTTATAGACCGTTGAAAATAATTTCAGTCAAAGTGTCTGTGAACGGGAGTCATTAAGAAGAGTCACCTATGCCAACGATTCAACAGCTTATTCGAGATGAACGTCGAAAGGCCCAGCAAAAAACGAAATCGCCTGCACTGAAGAGTTGTCCTCAACGGCGAGGTGTCTGTACCAGGGTATATACGACAACACCCAAGAAGCCTAACTCTGCATTGCGTAAGGTGGCCCGTGTTCGACTAACATCAGGCTTTGAGGTGACAGCATATATCCCAGGAATTGGGCATAACTTGCAGGAACACTCTGTCGTGATGATTCGGGGAGGACGGGTAAAGGATCTACCCGGTGTACGCTACCATATCATTCGCGGAACGTTAGATACTGCGGGTGTTAAGGATAGACGGCAAGGTCGCTCCAAGTATGGTGCTAAGCGCCCTAAAGAGTAGACTACAGGAGTGCTCCTCCGTAGTTTGTGAAGACATCGCTCAATTATCCACCCGGCGAGTCTGGTGCTGTGGAAATTGACACGATCACAAGTGCTAACTCTTGCCCCTCTAGTGATGAGTCCTGAACACCTAGCCCATTGTGGACGAGCGTTGATTCCATTCAGTACCATACTCAAAGGCTGGCTGGGTTTGTTCCATCTCCTGGAGAGTGGCCATCATTCTGAATCTGTCTATTTAGCGTAGAGAATTGATTAAAAGGTAACTTCAAACTATGTCCCGTCGTACATCAGCGCAAAAGCGCCCCGTTCTGGCAGACCCCCGATACAACAGCCGATTGGTTAACATGATGGTCAATCGGATCATGGAGAGTGGCAAGAAGTCGTTATCCTACCGCATTGTGTATGGAGCCTTCAATATCATTCAGGAGCGCACTGGTTCTGAGCCTCTTGACGTTTTTGAGCAGGCCGTACGCAACGTTACCCCTTTGGTAGAAGTTAAAGCCCGACGAGTCGGGGGAGCCACCTACCAGGTGCCGATGGAGGTTCGCTCGGATCGTGGGATTGCATTGGCTCTCCGTTGGCTGATTCAATTTTCGCGACAGCGTGCTGGACGTAGCATGGCGATGAAGTTAGCGAACGAGCTAATGGATGCGGCCAATGAGACGGGGAGCGCGATTCGTAAGCGTGAAGAAACTCACCGGATGGCAGAAGCGAATAAGGCATTTGCCCACTATCGGTACTAGCGGAGCGATCGCTGGTGCTAAGGCTCTTGATGCCGATAGTAGGGATTGCTGACCGCTTCAGTGGTAAGTAAGCCTAGTCGATTAGGGCGACAGAGTATGCAAGCGTGTCTGTTAATTCTCACTGGAATTGATCTAGAGGAGGGTAAGTTGTGTCTCGCAGTATTTCACTAGAGCGGGTCCGTAACATTGGAATTGCGGCCCACATTGATGCCGGTAAGACGACAACGACGGAACGCATCCTGTTTTATTCCGGGGTTGTTCATCGCGTGGGAGAGGTACACGAGGGGACCGCTGTTACTGATTGGATGGATCAGGAGCGGGAGCGCGGGATTACAATCACGGCTGCGGCCATCAGCACTAACTGGCGAGAGCACCGGGTCAACATTATTGACACTCCTGGCCACGTTGATTTCACCATTGAAGTGGAGCGCTCCATGCGAGTGTTGGATGGTGTCATTGCGGTCTTCTGCTCTGTGGGAGGCGTTCAACCTCAATCTGAAACGGTATGGCGGCAGGCCGACCGCTATCAGGTTCCCCGTATCGCTTTCGTCAATAAGATGGACCGGACTGGTTCCAATTTCTTTAAGGTGTATGAGCAAGTGCGCGATCGCCTCCGTGCTCCTGCTGTTCCCATTCAAATTCCGATTGGCAGTGAAGATAACTTTCAAGGCGTGATTGATTTGGTGCGGATGCAAGCGCTTGTCTATGCCGATGACATGGGCACCAACTTTGAATACGTTGATATTCCTGATGAGTACCAGGAGCAGGCGGAGGAATACCGAAATCTTTTAGTGGAGGCGATCGCTGAATCGGATGATGCCCTCACAGAGAAGTACTTGGAAGGGGAAGAGTTTACCCAGGCTGAGGTGATGTCGGGGATTAGGGCCGCAACTATCAGCGGTGCCATGGTTCCAGTGCTCTGTGGGTCTGCCTTTAAAAATAAAGGCGTGCAGCCATTGTTAGACGCAGTTGTAGATTACCTACCCGCTCCTGTTGATGTAGCGGCCATTCAGGGCACGTTACCCGATGGAAGCGAGGTTGAGCGTCACTCTAATGATGACGAACCGTTTTCAGCCCTTGCCTTCAAAATTATGTCAGACCCATATGGTCGTCTGACATTTGTTCGGGTCTATTCCGGTGTGTTAACTAAGGGCAGTTATGCGCTTAATTCCATCAAAGATAAGAAGGAACGCATTGCCCGCTTAATTATCTTGAAAGCGGACGAGCGAATTGAGGTTGATGAATTAAGGGCTGGGGATCTGGGTGCTGTTCTGGGTCTGAAGGACACCTTTACTGGGGATACCCTGTGTGATCCGGAGCAACCCGTTATACTGGAGTCACTCTACGTTCCCGAGCCTGTTATTTCAGTGGCAGTTGAACCCAAGACAAAACAAGACATGGAGAAGCTCTCCAAGGCTCTACAGTCTTTATCTCAGGAAGATCCGACCTTCCGGGTCAGTATCGATCCGGAAACAAACCAGACCGTGATTGCTGGAATGGGAGAGCTACATCTGGAGATCCTGGTTGATCGGATGTTGCGGGAATTTAAGGTTGAGGCGAATATTGGTGCCCCCCAGGTGGCTTACCGGGAAACCATTCGGCAGCCAGTATCCACTGAAGGGAAATTTATTCGCCAAAGTGGTGGTAAGGGTCAATATGGTCACGTTGTGATCGAGGTAGAACCTGCCGATGAAGGGTCAGGATTCGAGTTTGTTTCTAAGATTGTTGGCGGGACAATCCCGAAAGAGTATATCTCTCCTGCTGAACAAGGCATGAAAGAAGCTTGTGAGTCTGGTATATTGGCTGGGTATCCAGTCATTGACCTGAAGGTGACCCTAGTTGATGGGTCTTACCACGATGTGGATTCCTCTGAAATGGCATTCAAGGTTGCTGGTTCCATGGCCATAAAGGACGCAGTGATGAAAGCCAGTCCGGTTCTACTTGAACCCTCAATGGAAGTTGAGGTGGAAGTTCCTGAAGATTTTTTAGGTGACGTTATGGGTGATCTAAATTCTCGGCGGGGACATATCGAGGGAATGGGTTCAGAGGATGGGATCGCCAAGGTAACGGCTAAAGTGCCATTGGCAGAGATGTTTGGGTATGCCACCGATATCCGGTCCAAGACCCAAGGTCGGGGCATCTTTTCGATGGAGTTCGACAGCTACAACGAGGTTCCTCGTAATGT
>JBFRWC010000278.1:0-4337 GCA_051439365.1 Leptolyngbyaceae cyanobacterium | reverse complement strand
CGCAATAGGTGATCTCTCCTGCGTCTATCGGGAGCTGTCCAGCGATCGCATTGAGCAACGTACTTTTGCCGGACCCAGACTCACCAATGATGCCGAGGACTTGGCCGGAATAGAGGGAGAAAGAGATGCGATCGCACGCACGCAGTTCCCCATAATATTTGCTGAGATTATCAACAGTTAACAATGGTTGCATAGGTAGATTTCAGAAAAGCCAGAGAGTAAAGGAAAAATTATTAGTTGGGTTGAAGAATACTTCTTTGAATAACTTTGAGAGTGTTTAAGACCTGTTCTAAATCGCCATTTCTTTCAATGGATAAAGCATAGGAACGGGCATAGACAGGACTAGGACTTAATTCAGATTGATTAGTCAGCTTGACAAAAACAAATTCACGCCCGTTTGCTAAAAGTCCATACACAGGAAAACTAGAATTGGGGTTACTTAGCATGTAGGTCAGAGCTTGAGGTAGGGCAGTCAGCACATCAAACTGAGTACTTTTTGATTCAATCACTAATACCCAAAATTGCTGATGCACCACTAGGACATCAATCTTACCTTTTACTAAAAGGTCATTATCTTCTGCCGAAATCTCTACAGAATCCTCAGTTTTAATGGCAAAAGGAGATTGGTAAAATCCTGCTAGATCAAGTAGGGGAGAGAGGATCACCATCTTGACAGCTTCCTCGGAAAAAGCTTTACGACTGGCTAGATTAGAATAATTTGCCCGTACCCGTTCGAGTTGTTGACGTTCAAAGTCTGAGAAAGCCAAGGACTCACTTTGCCACTCTGGAAAAAACGTTTTCTCTGAAGTGCTTTGTAAACCAAACTGAGTGTGTAATTCGTCTAGGCTAATGTCTCGGGCTTGGAGGAGTTGAGTCATGACCACACCTGCTCTCTGTCACTTGAGTCTAGCTTAGAAGATTTCTGAGCCGCTTGGCGCTGGTTGCAGTGGTCGGTATCGGAGCAAATCCACATGCGATCGCCCTGGTCATTGATCACCACTTCATCCAAATAGGTGTTGGTGGCCCCGCAAAATTCACAGGGACGATCCCAGCTTTCCACGGTAAACGGATGATCTTCAAAATCAAGGCTTTTCACTTTGGTGTAGGGAGGCAGGGCATAGATGCGTTTTTCCCGTCCAGCCCCAAACAGTTGCAGGGCAGGGTTCATGTGCAGCTTGGGGTTATCAAACCGAGGGATGGGACTGGGGTTCATCAGATGGCGATCGATTACCATCACCGGATAGTCGTAGGCCATCGCAATGTGACCGTAGCGGGTCACATCCTCGTACAGTCGCACGTACATGGGACCGTATTCTTCCAGGGCGTGCATTTTATTGGCTTCAGTGCGGGATGGCTCAATGAAGTACAGCGGTTCGGGCATGGGCACCTGATAAACCATGGTTTGGCCTTCCTGTAGGGGCGTTTCCGGAATCCGGTGGCGGGTTTGAATCAGGGTCGCTTCTTCTGTGCGTTCGGTAGTGTTAATGCCACACACCTTCCGGAAAAAGCGGCGAATATTGACGGCGTTGGTGGTGTCGTCGGCCCCTTGGTCAATCACTTTCAAGGTGTCACTTTGACCGATGACGGAAGCTGTCACCTGAATGCCTCCAGTGCCCCAACCATAGGACATAGGCATTTCCCGTGAGCTAAAGGGAATTTGATGACCGGGAATGGCTACTGCTTTGAGGATGGCACGGCGGATCGATCGCTTGGTCTGCTCATCGAGGTAAGCGAAGTTGAAGCCGGGTTCAGTGGTGGGGGAGTGGGGGAGTGGGGGAGTGGGAGAGTGGGGGAGTGATAGGGTCATAGATTTTGGATTTTGGATTTTGGATTTTGGGTAGATTTAAGTTGTTTATTGTGGGGCTTTTTGCCAACCAGCGGCGATCGCGTCCTGCTCAGAACAAAACCATCGCTCTCCTTTCGATCGATCAATAACTGTGTTGGTGTAGTCTTCCATTCCGGGTAAGTGGTACCACTTTTTCCCAGACGATACTGAGATATTGCCCTTAATAGTGCAATTTGGCTGATTGACCGCCGTAATAGGCGGTGGTGAAGTTGAGGGTTGAAATTGACTGAATATCGTGCCCACAATCGCAAGAGTTCCTAGGCCGATCAATTTTGTGACAAGAGTGGGCTTTCTGCCTCGCTTGAATCGTTGGGATGGCTGCCTTCGAGTCCGTTGATCATTGGCAGCGTGATGGCTCATGCCTTGAATAGAGGCTTTTTCAGCCTTAACTTTGCCGTCCGATTGTCTGACTCGTTTATACAGGATGACATCTCCTACTTGGGGCCGACGGGGAGTTCTGCCGAGGGCACTGATGTGCAAAAAGACACCTTTTGGATCTGTTTCTGACTCAATAAAGCCGAACCCCCGTTCATCATTCCAGCGTAGTAGTTTTCCTTTGCAAAATCCTGAATTCATACCCTTTATGCCTCTATATTTCTGAATTCTTGTGAGCTACATTCAACTTAGCTCTCTCCATAGAATTCCCCGGATATAGGAGGTGATTGCACCCGATCTTGCCGCAGTTTGCGAATCAGGTTCAGCTCGGCCTGAAAGTCAATATAGTGGGGCAGCTTCAGGTGTTGGACAAACCCTTGGGCTTCCACGTTATCCGAGTGATAGAGGACAAACTCTTCGTCTTGGGCGGGACCATCGATCGCCTCTCCCAATTGCTTGGCCTGTAGAGCACGATCCACCAAGGCCATCGCCATTGCTTTGCGCTCGTTGTAGCCAAAGGTCAGCCCGTAACCCTGGGTAAACTGGGGCAGGATTTCTTTGCTGCCCTTGAACTGGTTCACCATCTGGACTTCCGTGACTGTGATGTCGGCGATCGCCACTTCAAAGCCCAGTTCTTCGGGGCAGATCACAACTTCCACTTCTCCCACCCGAATTTCCCCAGCAAAGGGATGGTTCTTGCCATAGCCGCGCTGGGTGGAGTAGGCCATCGCCAGCAGAAAACCCTCATCGGCACGGGCTAAATTTTGCAACCGGGCATCGCGGTTAGTGGGAGTTGTGAGGGACTGACGAGTGAGATCGAAGGGCTCGGCTAGTGGCAAGGTATCTGCTGGCACCTCTGCTAGGCTCTCTGTCGAAATAGTTGATTGTGGGTGAGATGAATGGGGAGTGGATTTCTGGGTATCCGCAGGGCCACGGTTAACTACGTCAACCAAGCCTTCCTGGGCCAAGGTGTTGAGGACGCGGGGAGTTGTTTCGTTGAGGTCTACTTTCTCAACCGTGGGCGTGGCAAACTCGTTGGTTTCAGCCGCAAGTTTGAAATCCAGCAATCGATGAATGTAATCGAAGGTCGCTCCCAGCTTTTGGCCACCGGGAGCGTCTTTGAAGACAGCCGAAATTCGCCGCTGTAGGTGCATACAGCCAGTCTCAATCGGTTCACTATAATACAGTCGAGGTAGCGTCGTCCGATAGGCTCGGAGAAGAAAGGCCGCTTCCACCAAATCTCCCCAGGACTGCTTGATCGCCAATGCCGCTAAATCCGGATCATACAAGCTACCTTCTGCCATCACTCGATTCACGGCAAGCTGCATCTGCTGCTTAATTTGCTCTAGGGATAACTCCGGCACAGCCACATCTCCCCGCCGCTTAGCCTTGAGTAAGGCTTCAGCATTTTGGATGGCTTGCTCTCCGCCTTTTACCGCAACGTAGGGCATATCAATCTCCCAAATTCAACTGAATAACTCCAACCTGTCGTTCAATCTATGAGCTCAATCAGAAAGCTCAACCCGAAAGCTATATCCGTGCTTCTCAAATCCCAGGGACTCATAGAAAGCATGGGCCTCTTTGCGTTTGAGATTGGTGGATAGGACCATCTTGTAACAGCCCGCTGCCCGACACTGGGCGATCGCCACCTCCATCATTTGCCGTCCAATCCCTTTGCCTTGAAAGGCTGGATCCACTCCTACCCCTTCCACCACGCCAGAGGGACTGCCGTGATGCACCAAGTTATCCATCACCAACAGGGCAAAAGTGCCCACTGGCTTATGGTTCAACTCTCCTACAGTAGCGACCCATAGGGTGTAGTTGGGATACTGCTGAGTCTGCTCAAAAAAACGTTCAGCGTCAGCCACGGTTAAGCTGGAATCCTGATCCACACCAGACTCGCGATACAGCTTGATGATGTCTGGCATGTCCTCTAGCGTGGCCAAGCGAATCGACAGATCCATTTCTAAGCCTCCGGGCTGGGAACCACATGGGCAGTACGAGGTAGGCCGATCACTTGTTGCTCGGCAAAACACCAGGCATCCAGACCCAGAGGATAGTCCATAGTCATCTCTTGCCATTGCTGCCAGAAGCCTTGGGTTAGGGAGGTTTGCAG
>JBFRWC010000277.1:0-17001 GCA_051439365.1 Leptolyngbyaceae cyanobacterium | reverse complement strand
TTGCCTCGAAAGTCTAAAAAGTCACAACCGCCACAGCCCTTACCTAGCCTCGATTTTCCGGCTTAAGTGGATACCCCAATGTTCAGCAAGGGTCGATGACTTCCCCTGAGTTTTCCAGACAGGCTGCATTAAAAAGGGCTTTTGATGTTCCAAAATTGCGAGAGCAATCGCATCGATAGCATGAATTATTTGAGGAATATGCGGTATTACACAATCTGGTTCTGTCCAATCAGTAATTTTTGCAAAGTCTTTGTTAGTAAGATTTTTGATGCCAGACATTTTTTGCCCAAAAGTTTCTACAATACTACACGCTAAGTAGACTATTGTGTCCGGCCTCACAACAATTTCACAACCGTAAAAGTCTTCTGCCAATTTACAAGTCGTGTTGTCTGGCAGAGCTGTTAATTTAATCTCAATAGGTCGTAGACAATTCCCGTTATTCCTTGATTGCGTCACTAAGTCAACACCAGGAAGTGTACCAATGAGATACTTTTGATATGGAGTAAATTGAGTCTCAAATGCGTAGAAAAGATTGTCTGACTGCGGATTTATGCCAAAGAGGTCAGCCGTGCTGATCTGCGAGTGCTCAACGCTTAAGCTTGCATCAAGTTTGATATATATATTGTCTAAATTGCGGAAAGATAAATATGAGCAAAGAGAAGCAGGCAGAGAAGAATTGAAGCAGTTCTTGCCCCATGCTTCCTTTTGAGTAAAGTCTCTATTTGCATATTTCAGACCGAATAGCCCTGATTGCTGATTTGTTGTATTGCTTGAGGCCACAATTTTTAGTGAAATACAGGTAGTTCAATATGTGGTTTGTAGTTACATGTCTTGATGCAATTGTACCACAGTAAAAATAGAAAACCGTTTTTCTGACAGTAAAAAACTCCGCAGGGCAGATCATCTACCCTACGGAGTTCCAAGAATATGTCTAGCCTTGCGGCTAGGGCGATCGCCCTTTAATAATCGAAGTCACCGCCGCCCATGCCACCGGCAGGAGCACCATCCTTGGGCTCAGGCATATCAGCAACGATACACTCAGTGGTCAAGACCATGCCAGCGATGGACGCTGCGTTCTGCAACGCGGAACGAGTCACCTTAGCAGGGTCAACGATTCCAGCGGCCAGCATATCAACGTACTCGTTGGCAGCTGCGTTGTAGCCGACGCTGAAATCTTTCTCTTTGACGCGCTCAGCCACAACTGCACCGTTTTGGCCAGCGTTCTCAGCGATGCGCTTTAGGGGAGCATCCAAGGCACGGGTCAAGATCAACGCACCGGTCAACTCTTCGCCTGTCAAGTTCGCATTGGCCCACTCAGTCAAACCAGGAGCTATCTGCGCCAAGGTGCTACCACCACCAGGAACGATACCTTCTTCAACAGCGGCCTTAGTCGCATTGATAGCATCTTCTAGACGGAGCTTGCGGTCCTTCATCTCAGTTTCAGTAGCGGCACCGACTTTCACGACAGCCACACCGCCGGAGAGCTTGGCCAAACGCTCTTGCAACTTCTCTTGGTCGTAGGAAGAATCAGTCTCTTCAATCTGACGACGAATTTGGTCACAACGGGTCTTGACAGCGGCTTCGTTGCCTTCAGCCACGATGGTGGTGTTGTCTTTGGTAATGGTAATCCGACGAGCGGTGCCCAACATGTCGGGCTTAGCGGCCTCTAGTTTCAGCCCTGCGTCTTCGGTGATCACCTGACCGTTGGTCAAGACAGCCATATCTTCCAACATGGCTTTGCGGCGATCGCCAAATCCAGGAGCCTTAATTGCAGCCACGTTCAGCACACCCCGCAAGCGGTTGACCACCAAGGTTGCCAGCGCTTCTTTCTCGATGTCTTCGGCAATAATGACCAAGGGCTTACCCGCACGAGCCACTTGCTCTAGAATGGGCACCAAGTCTTGAACCAAGGTGATTTTCTTGTCGGTCAACAGGATGAATGGCTCATCTAGAACGGCTTCCATCCGCTCGGTGTCAGTGGCGAAGTAAGGGGAGATATAGCCCTTGTCAAAGCGCATCCCTTCAGTGACTTCCAACTCAGTGGTCATGGACTTGCCTTCTTCCAGGGAAATCACCCCTTCCTTGCCCACTTTGTCCATCGCTTGGGCAATCATGTTACCGACTTCTTCGTCGTTGCCCGCAGAGATGGTGCCGACTTGGGCGATCGCTGTCGATCCTTCAACAGGACGAGCCAAGTCTGCAATCTGGTCTACCAAGTAAGCGGTCGCCTTGTCGATGCCGCGTTTAAGAGCGATGGAGTTGGCCCCCGCTGCCACGTTCCGCAAGCCTTCTTTCACCAAAGCATGGGCCAGGACGGTGGCTGTGGTGGTGCCGTCACCTGCCGCATCGTTGGTCTTGGAGGCCGCTTGACGAATTAGGGCTACGCCAGTGTTCTCGATGTGATCTTCTAGTTCAATTTCCTTGGCAATGGTCACTCCGTCGTTGATGATCTGGGGAGCGCCGAACTTCTTCTCCAGTACCACGTTGCGGCCCTTGGGTCCAAGAGTCACGGCAACGGATTCTGCCAAAATATCCATTCCCTTTTCCAGGGCGCGACGAGCATTCTCGTTATAAATAATGCGCTTAGCCATAGCTGGTCTTCTGAGTCCTCATTCAAATGGTGTCAACAAAAGCATTCAACGAACCAATTCCATTAGCCAACGATGGCTAGAATGTCCTTCTCGGACAACAACACGTACTCATCGCTGCCCAACTTGATGTCGGTCCCGGCATACTTGGAGTAAAGAACTTTGTCGCCGACTTTGACATCCATTTCCTGACGGGCACCATCATCCCCCCGCTTGCCAGGGCCAATCGCGGCAATCTCGCCCATTTGGGGCTTTTCCTGAGCCGAACCGGGCAACAAAATACCGCCAGAAGTCATTTCTTCAGACTCACTGACTTTGACAAACACGCGATCGCCCAAAGGCTTTACTGTAGAAACACTCAGAGAAATAGCTGCCATATCTTCTCTCCAGACAACAACGTCAAATTCAAGTGGTAATTGCTCACTTTCGAGGGGATCAGGCTGGGGCACGAGAAACCTGATGGGAACCTCCGTTACAAGGTGATCCGGCTCTCAAGCCCATGCAAATGTCCCCAACTCACAAAACAAGAGCAGTGAACCAAGAAGTAAGTTTAGCACTCTCGGTATCCGAGTGCTAATTTATCCAATTGTCTGTAGCGATCGCAACGGACGCAATTGTACGGGTTTCCGAACTGGCAGGTGGACAAGGGGCTGACTGTCACGGCCTGTCTACGGTTGATGGGAATTGGGGGTGGTCGTTGCGGGGTGATTGGGTGGTGCGATCGCCTTTGATCCAAGTGCCACCGAGCAGGCCACTTTAGGAAAGCGTCTATATCTGCCGCGCAACCGTCAACCCCCTCGCTATTCTGATAACAGATGCGTGATTTAAACAACAAGAGATACGCACGATGCCGGATCTAGGGTATTTCTCTCTAAAATTTATCCGGACATAACAAAGGTTCACCCCATCACGAAAAATATCGGAGTTGTATGCCGTTTTTCTGTGATTGGGGGGAGCGCCAACACACACATGCAGGAAGGTAACGATCATGAAAAAGGTTCAACGTTTTGGTCTGGCGATGCTGGCAACCCTAGCCCTACCCCTGATTGCCGCGCCCGTGTCCGCCCAGCCCGTCCAGTTTGGGGAGGCGGCTAGTGAGGATGGGACAGGGTGGTATGGAACTATCGCACCTCGCGCCTCCTTTGGGTATGATGTAGACTTGGAATCTGATGATTTTGAAGTGGGCACAACAACGGTAGACTCAGTCGATATTTCCGTAGACACGGACACGGGTTTTGGCATCAATAGCGCCCTTGGCTACCAGTTTGATGATGCCCGGGCTGAGCTAGAACTTGGCTTTGGGACCAATCCCGTGGATGACGTGACTGTGGCTGGAACAGAAGTGGATTCTGACGGGCGTTTGAACAACTGGACCATCGCCGCCAATGGCTATTACGACATTCCCACGGGCAGTGCGTTGCGACCCTATGTTGGGGCCGGTGTTGGTGTTGCTTGGCTCGTAGCTGACGATGTGTCAGTCGATCTGCCTGTCGCTGGCGAAGCTGATCTGGATGATTCCGGAGTGAGCTTTATTTTCCAGGCCCAAGCTGGACTCGCCTACGACTTCAGTGAAAATACCAGTGCCTTTGTCGGTTACCGACTCCAGGGGATTCCTGGTCAGGACTTTAGCGCCGCTGATGTGAATTTGAATGCCGATACCGTGTTGATCCACTCAGCCCAAGTGGGCGCACGTTATCGCTTCTAGGGATGACGGCTTGGTCCTGAAATCAGCCAGCTTTAGCCTCCCGGCTTCTTGAAGAAGTCGGGGGGCTTGGGCTACAACTCATCATCAAGTCAGTGCTATTGGACTTTAGGGCACAGCCTTGACGATGCCCACATCCAGCATCTGCTGGAACATCTCCCGCAGAGATTCATTCAACGGGCGATAAGTAATACCTAATTCCCGAATACTCTTGCTGTTAGCCGCAATAAACGGCACGTTTACATTTCTAGCAATCACCTTACGCTTAACACTGGAATCAAGCAGGGGACCGAGTAACCATGCCATCACCTTGGGCAATGTGCTCTTGGGAAACGGATAAGCCTCCCCACACTCCTGCTGTAGGATCGCCCCTATCTCCGGAAAATTGCTGTTGTATCCCGAAATGATGTAGCGTCCCTGGGCCGTAGGCAGAAATCCTGCCGCCATATGGGCATCGGCCACATCCCGCACATCTACCAACCCCATCCCGTAGTTGGGGGTTCCCATTTTCATCGTGCCATCCCCAAATTGCTTCATTAACGTGAATGAGGCAGAGGTGGCAAAGGGGTTAATTCCTGGCCCTAATACCAGCGAGGGATTAATGGTCACCAAATCCCAACGATCTTGGGTTTTGACGAGGTTCCAGGCTTCCCGTTCTGCCAGAGTCTTGGAATAGGAATAGGGCTGATGGGTCAAAGATGAACTCGTGTTCCAGTCCGCTTCGGTAAACTGCCCAGTTTTCGTGGTTTTGATGTCGGCATTATCCCCGTAAATTGCCGCACAACTGCTAGTCACCACCACTCGCCGCACCGATGGGGTCTGGTCCACCTGTTGCAACACATTGCGGGTGCCGAGTTGGGCGGGTTCAATCAAATCTTTTTGCGGATCATCAATGGCCAGGGCAAAGGGAGAGGCAGTGTGAAAGACCACCTGACAGCCTTGCATGGCCTCAGCATAGGCTCCCTCAGTCAGCAAATCAGCTTTGAAATAGCGAATGGTACCAGGGAGTTCGTCTGCGATCGCGTTGAGATAGGTGAGTTTGTCAGTGTTATCCGGATCACGGACCGCTGCATGGACAGTGAAGCCTTGTTCTAATAAGCGCTTGACGATCCAGCCTGCTACGTAACCGGTGGCTCCTGTCACCATTACGGGAGCGGTGGTGTCATACATCGGTTCAGTCATTAGGGAATTTTACTGGGGTGAATAGAGCTACTAGCTTTCATTCTATTAGATTTCACGCGATCGCCCTCTTTCCCTCACTGAGGAGGCGATTGCAGGTTGGGCGGGAATGGGAGCGATCGCCCTCCTCCAAGATATAGGGATATTCTCCTAAGCCTAAACTCCTCTGTAGATAAGCTAAAACTATTTTATTTTGCGTATTTTGGTGGCTGAACCCTGCCGCTGGGGGGGTTCAGCAACGCAAATTAAATGGCAATCAGCTTATCAATAGATATCAGACCAAAAAAGACTAAAGCCCGTGACGAGAGTTGAACTCGTGACCTCACCCTTACCAAGGCTGCGCACTACCACTGAGCTACACGGGCACTTTTCACCTGAAATGCCTCTAGCCTAACCAATCGAACTAGAGACAACAAAGAAATATCAAGATGAATAACAGCACTTCAGTCTACCACGTACGAATCATTGAAGAGTGACTGAAGGTGATGGGCCGGGTTGGATTCGAACCAACGTAAGCTTAGCTAGCGGATTTACAGTCCGCCCCCATTAACCACTCGGGCACCGACCCGTTATTCATCACGATTACCAATCATAGCATGGACAGGTTCAGTTGCAAGATTTTTTATTAGGGATAGTTAGAGATTTGGAGAAGGGGAAAGGGTCGGCTCAAGCTTGGATTGCCAAATCTTAATGGTGCCATCACTGCTGCTACTGATCAGGCGATCGCCTCCAGGACTGAACATCAACCCAGTCAACGTCCAGTCTTGGGACCATTGGCATTGGGGCGAGAGGTGAATGGCCCCAGATATCGCTGTCTCTAATTGCCACAGTTGGATCTGGGTTTCATCGCCAGCCGTGGCCAGCCAGCGACCACTAGGATGTAGGGCCAGGGCAGTCCCCTGTTCCCGGTTGATCTCGATCGTGCGCCGTAATCGCAACGACGGCAACTGCCAAAATCGCAGGGTGCGATCGCCCCCACTCGTCACCATCAGGTCAGCTTGCGGATGACACACCAGATCCGCTACACCGTTGTAGTGGGCTGGAATAGAGGCGATCGCACCAGCCGTTCGCAAATCCCAGCCATCGACTCGACCATCCGCACTCCCACTCCAGAGGGTCGCTCCATCTGGCATCAGCGTTAGACAGGTAACAGCATCCGTATGGTGCCAGAGCCGTTGGATAAACTGCCCCTGCTTCACATTCCACAAATCAATCGCACCATTACTCCCCCCGCTCAATAGCAACGCACCATCGGGGTGCAGGATGAGGGTGGAAATGCCCCAGCCCTCTCCCGTCAGCGTTTGTAGCAAACGAGGCTGACACACATCCCACTGTTTAATCATGCTATCGGCACTGCTACTGAAGAGGACCGATCCCTCCGGGGAAAACTGCAATGCCGTGATCCGATCGCGATGGCCGTCCCGTTGCCAGAATGAGTGGGCCGCAAATTCATGCCAGCGCGTGGCTGAGGGCAGATGCCACAGAATGATCCGGCCTTGGTTGTCACCACTGGCGAGGAGGGTGCCTTCTGCGTTGATCGCCAGAGTGGTAATGGGTTGGGACTGAACTAGGTTGTAGGCCAGGGCGTAAGATCGGGGATCGGCCTTTCGCAGGGGAGGTGCAGATCGCAGTGGAGAGGATAGGCGCTTGATCGGGTCCGCTGGAGGCTCTCGCAAAATGGGGGCTGTGGGCTGGTGGGGCGATCGCTGCAAGACCAGCCACGGGGGAGGTACGGGAGGGGTTGAGTTTCCCCCAGCAGCAGGGGCAACTCGTTGTAGTAGGCGGACAAAAGGATTGTGTCTGATGGTGCCGGGGTGATCCGCTGGTTGGGGAGAGACCACCGCTGCCTTGAGGTCCGTCAACACAGCATCAGCCGTCCGGTATCGCTGATTCACCCCACGGCAAACCATGCGGTTGAGGATCGTGACAAAGGCTGGACTGAGGGGAACCGTAACCGCCTGGGTCCAGACCCAATCATCTTGGCTCACCGCATAGAGGTCGAACGGATGCATGCCCGTGAGCAAATGGAGACAGGTGACACCTAAGCTATAGAGATCACTGGCGAATACGGGCTGGCCCATCATCTGTTCCGGGGCTGCGTAGCCAGCGCTGCCAATGACCGTTCCCTTCTGAGCCATCTCAGCGCGACTCATTTGTTTAGCCGCCCCAAAGTCTACTAAGACCAGCCTGCCATCATAACGAGAACGAATAATATTCTCTGGTTTGATGTCACGATGAATTACCCAGCGGTCGTGGATAAATTGCAGCACAGGCAGTAATTCGGCTAGAAGCGATCGCCCTTTAGCTTCATCCCAAAGACCAGCTTGGACCAGTTCCTCAGCTAGCGTTTGCCCCTCAATCCACTCCTGCACCAGATAGAGAGCGGGCACCGAAGCGGTAGGCTGTTCAATTGCCTCCAAAAGCTGCGGAATTTGGGGATGATGACTCAAGTCCTGTAACTGTTGCCCTTCTTGACGAAAGCGGCGAAGTTGGTCAGATGAAAAAGCAGAAGAGGACCCCGACTGAGCTGTCTTCCCCCGTTGGATACGGGGAGACCCAACTTGACCGGGCAAACATTGTTTGATAACGCAACATTTCCCGGTTTTCTGGTCTTTAGCCAGGAACGTGTGGCCAAACCCACCACTGCTGATCGGCTGACAGATGTGGTACCGATGAGCCAGCAATAAGGGTTCTCCGCAGGTCTGACACCGCTGAACCGTTGATGGATTCCGGGGCTGATGACAAACTGGGTTCAAGCAATAATTCATATTCAGCCCCCACCGCCAGACCATCTCCTACCTCACTCTACCCTGGACGGAATCAATATGAGGCAAGTGTGAGGCAAAGGAGGAAGGTTTTGGGCCTTGCCTTAACCAAATATAACTATCGCAATCAAGCAAGATTCAGATAAAGTGGGAAATAATGATGAGACCACAGGATAGACAAACCCCTTGCAAGATGAGCATCCGTAATACCATCCAAATTTGGGACTCTTGGGTTACGGATAAAAAATGATTCATCATGGTTCATGATTGTGGTGAAGAACAACGGAAAAGCGATGGATCAAGGACCGAGGTCCATCGTGACAAATCGGCACCCGATGCTCCCATGTTTGTTCCTGGATGGGCGATCGCTCCCTTAAATCGCCCCATCATCTGTGTGTCAGTTATCTGTCAGTGTGTGTGTTGGCCCTTGAGTCATATTTTCAAAGCGACGTAGCAACTATGTGTGTTCGCAGATGCTGGTTGGCTGACTAAAAACGAGCATTGGGCGCGGAAACCGTTCCCCTACAAGGGATTGGGGCAATGTAGGGGTTAGGTCTCCTAACCCAAGGCAGGGCCAAGGTCTTAGGCAGTTTTGTCAGTCAATCAGTCGCAGATGTATGTGTTGGCCAATGTGTGTGTTAGCACCTATGGACTTTGCACCTATGAATTATGAATATAGATGCTGATAATATGGGTGCTGATGAGTTGGACATCCATAACAGCCGGGATTCGGCTACGGGGATGTTTCTCGACGTTATTGTCTGAGTATTACTGATTTCTTGCCAATAGCCATCCGCATTTTCCCGAACATTGATGCCAAACACTGGCCAAACTCAATAGATTGTTCAAAAATTGCTGAAGGTTGATCGGGATTGGGGATATATTGGTAAACAATGTTGGATCAGGGACTTGTTTTTCAACCAATTGTGAGATATGGGTAAGCGACCAAAGGCTGAACTAGATGGGTATCCATTCCCTGCGCCGGATAATTATTATGAGTCTCGGCGTTTAGTTGCTAGGAGGGAAAGTCTGGCACTGCCAAGTCTAGTGATGCTGGGAACGATTGCGATCGCCTGGTTTATGGTTGTGGGACTGCGTATCCCCACTCCGGTCAAGGAAGTACTAGGATTACAAGCAGCACCCGCTAACGAAATGTCCGAAGCGTTTCGACTTGCCGTGAATAAGGCGATGCTAGCGGCTGAACTGACCCAAACAGCAGAATATCGTGAAGAGTGGCAAAAGGTCGCGATTCTGTGGACTGAGGCCGTGGATTTGATGAAGCGAGTTGCCGATGATAGTGCCCAGTATGCGATCGCCCAAGATAAAGTCATCGAGTATGGCCGCAACCTAGACTATGCAGAAAGCAACGTCCGGTCCCGACCCACAGGTGCCCCCATCACCCAGCAAGTTTGGAGTCAAGGGTCTACCCGCGAATTTCTGCTAGCTATCCAAGGATTACCCACTGATATTCAACGAAACGACTCCTTGTGCAAGGAAACCTATTATTACGGAGCTAGCCGGGTAGAACTGGAAGAGGGCATTGTCAGTTATTACAAAAATCATGACAATAACTTGAATGCAGTCCCCCCGACTGATGCCGCCTCTCCAGAAGCGTTGAATGTTGCTCAGATGACATCGAGTTGGGGGTTAGGAGCTTCTGAACAGATGATCTTAACCATTCAAGGAACCCCAACGAAAGTGAAGCGATATGACTCGTTAGCGATGGATATTTTTTACTATGATGGCAATATGGTTCAACTGCAAGATGGTATTGTCGTCGGCTACAGTAACTTTGATGGCGCCCTCCTGGCTGATATGGAAGCGATGATTCCCAAATTGGGGCATGGAGTGGTGCCCTCAGTGAGCACCATGCCTCCTGCATCAAATGTGTGGAGTATTGGGTCAGCCCGGTCTGATGTGTTTCGGGTCCAGGGAACTCCCAGCCAGGTGACTCGAAGCAACGTAAGTTGCAAGGAAACTCTCCACTATGGCAGAAGTACCGTTGACTTGAGAAATGGAATTGTCCAAGAGTACAACAACTCTAGTCATAATCTAAAAGTCCGTATCACGAACGTATCCTCATTTTAGGCGTGGGATTTGCCAAGCAAAAAGATACCAACGGTGAGGGGCAACGGGCTAAGCTCACGACTCCTCTCTTGATCCTTACTGCATTCGGTCAATGGTGCGATATTGGATCGCTTCTGCAACGTGGGGGGTCGTAATGTCTGCTGTATCGGCTAGATCGGCGATCGTACGGGCCACTTTGAGGATGCGATCGGTGGCTCGGGCCGAGAGCCCCAGTTTGCGAATAGCTCCTTCTAACAGTTGTTGGGTGCTGTCGTCCAGTTGGCACCAGCGACGGAGGTGGGTGCTTTGCATTTCAGCATTAGACTTGGGCGTATCATCTTTGAATCGGGCGCAGATGCGCTCATGGGCGGCGGCAACTCGTTGTCGAATGGGCTCGGAGGCTTCCCCTGAGTTTTTTTGGGTGATCTCTTGGGGTTTGAGCCGATTCACCGCTACTTGCAGGTCAATGCGATCCATCAATGGTCCTGATAGCTTGGCCCAGTAGTTCTCCCGTTGGCGAGGCGTACAGGTGCAGGGTTGCACCGTGTCGCCAAAGTAGCCACAGGGACAAGGATTGGTGCTAGCGACCAGCATAAATTGGGCCGGGAACGACACGGATTGGCGGGTACGGGAGATGGTGACATGGCCATCTTCCAGCGGTTGGCGCAGAAATTCCAGGACATCCCGCTTAAATTCTGTCAGTTCGTCCAGAAAAAGAACGCCTCGGTGAGAGAGGGAAATTTCTCCCGGTCGTGGGTAACTGCCGCCGCCGACTAAAGAGGGACCAGAGGCGGAATGATGGGGACTGCGGAAGGGGCGATCGCTCACTAGACTCCCTTTCTCTTTCAGCATTCCGGCTACAGAATGAATTTGGGTGACTTCCAGCGCTTCTGTGAAAGATAGGGGGGGCAGAATTCCCGGCAAACGCCGAGCCAGCATGGTTTTGCCGCTTCCCGGCGGCCCGACGAAAATGAGATTATGGCCTCCAGCCGCTGCAATTTCTAAGGCACGACGGGCCTGGGCTTGGCCCTTTACGTCTTGCAGATCGAGGGTAGGCTGGAGCGATCGCGCCAGTTCTGCTTTACCATCAATTTTGAGAGGGGAATACTGATCGGGATAGTTAAGAAAATCAGCCACATCCGCAATATGTTTGAAGCCATGGACATCAAGCCCTTGGACCACTGCTGCTTCACGGGCATTGGCTTCAGGGACGATGAGACCTTTGACCCCCAGTTTTTGGGCGGTGGCCGCGATCGCCAACACCCCTGTCACCGGACGCAACGTGCCATCTAGGGACATTTCCCCTAGAAACCAGTAGTCGGCTAGAAGCTGAAGGTTCACCTGTTCAGAGGCAGCCAAAATCCCAACGCCGATGGGGAGATCAAAACTGGGGCCTTCTTTTCGCAGATCGGCAGGACTGAGGTTAATCACTATTTTTCGCATTGGGAAAGCATACCCCGCATTTTTCAGGGCGGCTTTGACCCGCTCGCGAGATTCTTGAACCGCAGTATCCGGCAACCCCACCACCACGATACCGGGGAGTCCCCCCGCAATATCCACTTCAACTCCCACTTTCACCGCATCAATGCCTACCAATGATGCACTCCAGGTTCGCGCTAGCATGATTCACCCTGATAACGTTCATCTTTTAAGGTGCCCGAAAAACAGGGGGCGATCGCACTTCTGGGCATAAGATAAGCAGGTGTCGTAAAGAGTCGCCGTAAAAAGGGATCACGACATAATCGCGATCCCGCCACCTACCAATTCCAAATTAGGGATCAACCGAGCCTCAATCCTGAAGATCGCTAGGAGCGCTTTTCACCAGTTCTCCACGCACCTTCAGTCTAGGCTTGAGCGACAACGGGCAAATACCCCATTTCTTCCAACTTGGCCAATACTTTGGCCGTGCTTTCCTCAAGGGTCTCTTGATCTGTGCGACACTCCACCTCAGCATTCAGTGGAGCCTCATAGGGATCGTCAATGCCAGTGAAGTTCTTGATTTCTCCAGCCCGTGCCCGCTTGTACAGCCCTTTGACATCGCGATCTTCACAGACTTCCAAGGGAGCGTTGGCATAGACTTCTACGAAGTCTCCAATGCGGCGACGCAACTGATCCCGAATAGCGCGGTAGGGAGAAATCGTGGAAACCAAGACGATTACCCCATTTCGGCTCAACAAGTGAGCCACGAAACCGACCCGACGGATGTTCTCATCCCGATCTTCTTTGGAAAATCCCAAGCCTTTGGTCAAGTTCTTCCGCACAATATCCCCATCTAGGACTTCCACTTTCAATCCCATGGCCCGTAGTTTTTCCTCTAGAGCAATACGGATGGTCGTTTTGCCGGAACCACTCAGGCCCGTGAACCAGACTGTTGCGCCACGCTGTTCAGCACTCATAATTATTCCTCATATTGTCTTGCAAAATACATAGGGTTGAATGATAAACCTTTACTTAGAATGTCGTTCCTCGATCACGCCTGTACGCATACCGGGACTATTCACTGCGATCGCCCAACTAGTCTTCAACTAGTAGCGGTCGCAGTTCGCCACACGGATCGCCACATGGGTTACTCCGGACTGATCAAAATCACAGTAATTCTTAAGGGTATCTTTCCCTAGTCACTATAGACCGTTGCTTAACCAATTGTCACCTTCGCTCCGCAATTTCACCGAATCTTGAAGTGGCGATCGCCTTTTTGAAAAAGTGATAAAACTACGAGCACAAATAATTAAGAACACCCCAACTGTGTAGTGGTTCTAGAGATACTGGGGAGTCAGGAATTTCCAGATTAGACCTTGCTGGTTGGTTTATGAGTCGGGAATGACTTCTGTCACCACACGACCACCACTCACCACAATGGTTTCATCTTCTAGTCGCCCCACGGCCCTGGGTCCTCTGAGATTAAATATCGGGTCAGCTTGACGATACACTACATTGCCTTCCGCCACCACTCGTTGGCTGGAAACGGTCCAAGTGAGTTCGTCCGACCGCAGCCGTGCCTGGTTCTGAGTCGCCGTCACAACCACATTCCCAGTCATGACAAATACCTGGTCATCCAAGGTGCCTAACCCCTCATCAGCTACCAGGGTCACATTTTCGACTCGGTGAAACACGGTCACTCGTTCCGAGGCTGCCACCGTATTCTTATTTTTGTCCCATTCCAAAGCATTGCCGCTGATGCGAATGGGGGGATCTTGGGCCACCACAATCGCATCATCCGTTAAAGTTGCAATTTGAGTGGCAATATCGTAAGTGACTTGATTTCCTTGGGCACGCCCGATAATGGTTTCACCATCTCGCTGCTGAAATCGGACGGGGCGATCGCTTTCAAAGCGCTCTTCCGCCAAAAACCAATTCACGGACTCACCATTAAACAGGAGCGACCCATCCGTTGTTTCCGCTTTGACATTGCCCTGAATTTCCACCAAATCCTCATCGACAGAGACAATCACCCGCTGAGCCGTCATCTTAAATTCAGGATGATTGGCCCGGACATTGCCCCGTAACACAATGGTATTATCGTCCGGCACCCACCGCATTTCATTGCCACGAATGACCGCTCCCGTTTCCTCATCGGTGACAACGACATCTCCTCTTAGAAAAAGTCGCTCACCATTCTGCCTCACCTCACCCTCTTGCGCCTCGACAGAAAAGGCGGCTTGATCAGCTGGACCATCGGCCTGAAAAATTTCTCCTGAGGGCATTTCAATCACCGCGTCACGGCGATCTTGACTGTAAGTCGCCCGATCCGCAATCATACGCCAGAGTAACAGCCCTTGGTCATCCGACTGCTCCAAGGTCACGTTGTTAAACACTAAATCAGAGGTTAACTCAGCCTGTTCATCGGCATCCGTGGCCTCTTGGACGACCTCGTTACCGCCACAGGCCACTAAGCCAGTCACTATGCCGCCTAAAATGATGGGGTACAGCCATCGTCGAAGCCAAAATAGTCTGCTCATGCAGGGGTCACACCAAACGCTTTGTGTATATGCTTTCAGAGAAGCAACACGGCTCTCCGGATCTCCCTCATCTTACCCGTCTGTATGAGAATAATCATCCGTTGGTTCTTCAATCACCGTAATACCAGACAAGGGTCGGTAGGTGTACCCATGATGACGAGGACTTTTTTGGATATCCTCTTTAATCGCATCCAAATCAATATAGCGATCGGCAACATTAATCAAACTATCGCTGGTCATGGAGCGCAAGCTGACCACTTCCACCCGGACTCCTTGGTAACTCACTGCATCAACTGCGTAGGCTAGATCCCCGTCACCACTCACTAATACGGCTGTATCGTAGGAGCCAATCAATGCCATCATATCTACGGCGATCTCCACATCTAAGTTTGCTTTCTTAGAACCGTCTGGGAGTTGAACCAAATCTTTAGAAATGACTCGATAGCCATTGCGTCGCATCCACAACAAAAAACCCTGCTGCTTTTCATTGGAGCGATCGACCCCCGTATAGAAAAAGGATCGCAACAGCCGAGACCCCGACGTTAAGCGACAAAGCAGCTTGGTGTAATCAATCTCAATTCCCAATTGCAGAGCCGCATAGAACAGGTTGGAGCCATCAATAAAGATGGCCACTCGTCCTCGGTTTTCTAAGACTTGCTCTGGTGTAAAAACTGTATCGGTTTCACTATTTGGATAAATCATTAGATACTAAACCTCAATTACTATTTTTAGAGTTTTATTAAATTCAAAGCTAATGTCGATGAAAGTCAGATTTTCCCAAAGAACATAACAACAGGTGAAAGGAAAAAACGATGTCATCTAGATAACGACAATCTAATCCGAGGGATCTAACCTAAGTTATCTATTTAAGATTGTCTAACCCAAACGGTCTAACCCAGACGGTCTAATTCAAATGACTTTCTCGTTGATAGTATCAAATAAATGAATAAACGTTTAGACAACTCCTGATTCTCTTTGGTTTATTCAGGTTGCTCTAGCTTTTGGAAAATAGGTTGGGGGTCTTGGATGGCCTGACCGGGCGGCAATGCCCCCCATTGGGCATGAGTACGATAGGGACATTGCTGACTCACGGCCTCTAAAGCATTGAAGTCAATCGCATCAAAGCCCAATTGCTGATAGATTTTTGTACTTAAGGTTGGCACAATGGGGGCAAGGAGATACCCAGCTAGACGCACCACTTCCAGAACCGCGTAGAGAATGATGTTAACAGCGGTTTGCTCTCCCTTTTTGAACCGGGTCCAAGGGGCTTCGCTATCTAAATACTTATTGGCAGCTCTCACCATATCCAAAATCAGTTGACTGGCTTGGCTAAAGGTTAGGTGGTTGTACGCTTGACTCACATCAGTTCCTAATGTGACCCCCTTCTGCTTCAACAGGTTATTGTCCGGAATATCCGATAGTTGAATGGGAGGAACGTGGCGATCGCAATACTTCCGCGTCATCCCCAGTGTCCGGTTCAGCAAATTGCCCAAATCATTGGCCAGATCAGCATTGAGAATATTAACAAACCGGGTTTCGCTAAAGTCACCATCCCGGCCTAATTCAATTTCCTTCATAAAGTAGTAACGCACCGCGTCTGCCCCATAGGTTTGGGTGAGCGCTACCGGATCGATAATATTGCCCAAACTCTTGCTCATCTTCTGACCCTCTTTGGTCAAAAAGCCATGCCCAAAAACGCGGTGGGGCAATGGCAGATCAGCGGACATCAACATGGCAGGCCAGTAGACCGCATGGAACCGCAAAATATCCTTGCCAATCAAATGCAGATTAATCGGCCACCATCGCTTCAGGGCATTGTCTAGGGTCGGCTCATCTTCTGGGTCCAATAAGGCCGTCACGTAGCCCAACAGCGCATCAAACCAAACATACAAGGTATGGCTAGGATCGCTGGGAACGGGGAACCCCCAATCCAAATTGACCCGCGAAATCGAAAAGTCCTGTAGCCCCTGTCCCACAAAATTTAGCACCTCATTACGGCGGATGGTCGGCTGAATAAAATCTGGGTGATCTTGGTAGAGGGTTTCCAAATGGGTCTGATATTTCGAGAGCCGAAAGAAATAGTTTTGCTCATCTCGCCACTCTGCCTTGAGGTTAGGATGCAGCGGACAGTGGTGGTTATCGAGCAACTCCCGCTCTTCCTTAAACTCTTCACAGGCAACACAGTAAAATCCCTGTTGTTGGCTCAGATAGATATCCCCCTTGTCCCAGACCCGTTGAAAAAACTCTTTGACGATAGACTCGTGCTTCTGGGCAGTGGTTCGGCTAAAGCGATCATATTGAATATTCAGAAGTTGCCAGAGGATAGCAAATTTCTCTGCAATCTCATCACAATGTTCCTGAGGCGGTCGTCCCTTCGCCTCAGCGGTGCGCTGAATTTTTTGCCCATGCTCATCCGTGCCTGTAATGGAGAGCGTGGGATGGCCTTGGAGCCGATTAAATCGAGCAATCACGTCAGCGGCAATTGTAGTGTAAGCACTACCCATGTGAGGAACATCGTTGACGTAATACAGTGGGGTTGTCACTGCAAATGAATGAGTTTGGTTCCGGGTAGCACTGGATATCATGGACTATCTAAAGGTAGGAGTAAGAAGCAGCCTTCGTTGACACAGGGGAGACACACTAGCCTTCCATTGGCAATATTGTAGACAGGAAAGGTGCTAACCCAAGCAATCAATAATGTTAATTTAAGGGCACCTCACGCTTTTCGCTCTGTTTCACTC
>JBFRWC010000276.1:0-2725 GCA_051439365.1 Leptolyngbyaceae cyanobacterium | reverse complement strand
ATTCTCGGTTGATATTTCCGGCTGATATTTTCGGTTGACCTTTTCTGCTGCTAGAGTTGTCCATCATAGAGGATCTGCCGAATATTTTGTTCTTGCTGAGGGGCCAATGTTTGGGGGAAGGATAGCTCGATCGCCAGCTTGCGGGTGATGGATCCCGGTTGTGTTGTCAGGCCATTTTGCCCGTTCTGCCCGTTCAGACCATTCTGGTGTGTCACGCTTCCCCCAATGGGTTGTGACTCAACTTGAATCGGCTCAGCCTGTTCGACTTGAGCCACCAGTTTGAGTAGGGTCTTGGTATCAGGGGCCTCGATCAACAGCCCTGCGATCGGTTTGGTTTGCAGTAGGGTGGCGGGATCACCGAAAGCAGCGGCATCCAGCTCAATCCGAATGCTCTGAGAACTGATCTCAGTCGCCATTCCGGGGTAAAAATGACCGCTCCAATAGAATTGGGTGGCAAGCTGAATTTTTTTGCGGACGGGGATGGAGGGGGAGGGGCGCAAGTCTTGGAAGGCGCGAGCTAAACTGGTGGCCAAAAATCCCAGTGATCCAAGAGGGCGATCGCGTTCTGTCCGATCCTGGCTAAACCACTCTTTCACATCAGAGTAGATCACCAACACTAATCCATCTGCTTGTTCTTGGGTTGGTTCCACAAAATCAATTCCGACTGTCACCCGTTGATCATCTAAGGGGCTAACGCGGGTAATCCGGCCTCGCAGGGAGACTTCCGCATCAAAGTCCCCATAAATGGTGAGGTCAACCACATCCGGCAGGTTGGGCCAATTGTCCAACTCGACCAAAGCCCCCGTCTCGCTAATATCAATGGTTTTCCCCTGCCAAACCGTGCGACTCGATTCATAGATGACCACATTTAACCGCCGCTGGAGCCGATGCATTTCCCGCATTTGGGGTTGCTCTAACCCCACAAATAGGGTCGCTCCCAAGAGGGTTAGGTGAAAGAGACACCACAGCGCATTGATCAGCACCGCTTCCGTGGAATCGGGGCGCAGGGTCAACCAAAAGGGCACGGAAAGTAGGGAGATGAGCAGCAACCCCACCATGACCATCGTCCCCCGTGAGGATTCCCAATCAAACCGCCGCTTGGTGACTGAAATCCCCTTATCGGTGACGTTAAAGGAACCTAAACCGGGGTTAATCATGGCCATAAACGTCACGACCCCGCTCTGGAAAGCCATCGCATACTCAAAGATCTCATTCCAAAAGGAAAAGCGGACTCGGTTTTGAGTAATGTAGTTGGCATTCATCGCCAAAATAATATGGGGCAGGGCATACATGAGAGTTTCCACCCCAATCCCTCGAATCAGGTTGATGCCAAACAAGAGGTACAGAATGGGGGCGAAGGCATACATTAAGCGGGGAAAGCCAAAGAAAAAGTGCGATGTCGCCGACATATAACAGAGGCGTTGGGGCAAGCTGAGATTGAGTTTGGGGTTAAACAGGGGATTTTCTAACCGGAGAATTTGGGCCATGCCCCGTGCCCAGCGCACCTGTTGCCCCACGTAAGCGGAATAGGTGTCAGGAGCCAAGCCAGCCACCATAATTTTGTCGTAGTAAACGGAGTGGTAGCCGAGGGAGTGGAGCCGCAGCGCGGTGTGGCAATCTTCGGTGACGGTTTCCACAGCGATGCCGCCAATTTGCAACACGTAGTCTTTGCGGATCACTGCTGCTGAGCCACAAAAGAAGGCGGCATTCCAGAAGTCGTTGCCTTTTTGGATAATTTTGTAAAATAGCTCGTTATTGACGGGAATTTGGCCTTTGGTGAACAAGTTCCGCTCAAATGGGTCGGGGTTGTAAAACCAGTGAGGAGTTTGCACCAGGGCGACTTTGGGGTCCATGAAAAAGCCGACGGTGTGTTGCAAAAATTGCCGAGAAGGGATGTGGTCACAGTCCAGAATCATCACCAGATCGCCCTTGGTACGGCGCATGGCGGTGTTGATATTGCCGGCTTTGGCGTGGTCGTTATTATCCCGGACGAGCATGGTGCAACCCACGGTTTCACACATGGCATTGAGTTCTTTCCGTCGTTCGGGGTATTTGCGTCCGTCATCCAAAACGTAAACGTGTTTCTTATCATCCGGATAGTCGATGGCGAGGGCGGCGATCGCCGTCGTACGGACAATTTCAATCGGCTCGTTGTAGGTGGGCAAATAAATATCCACCGCAGGCCATGCACTTTGGGGAATAGTGGAGAGGTCGATGGGTTTGCGATCGCGTAATTTCAAGGTCTGAAAATAGGCGAGAAGAAGGGTGGCGATCGCGTACAGTTCTGCCAAATACAGCAGGATACTAAACACCGCATTGACCCAGGTATCAAAATTGAGGGTGTAGCTAGTGCGATAGTGAAGATAGCGAAAGGTGGTGATAATGCTGAGCCAAGCTAAAAATAAGTGCAACGACTCGCTATGTCGTCGCTCAGTTTGAAACTGCTCGATATGGACCACGAGAAACCCAATGGCAAGCAGGAGCGCTGAAATGACCCCCTGTTGCCAGACCGTCACTGGGGTGATGATCAGCGGCAACGAGAGGAACAACAGCAGCAGAATTGGGATAAAGAGCGATCGCTTCCAGGTTTTGGGAAAACGGCGATCGCACCAGTTCGGTATCTGGAGAATGCCTTTGACGGGCCAGGATTGACGATGATGATCAGGGTGGGTCATGGGAGTGTGGGAGTGTGGGAGGGAGTGGGGGCAAGCACGGGGGCTTTGCC
>JBFRWC010000275.1:0-17578 GCA_051439365.1 Leptolyngbyaceae cyanobacterium | reverse complement strand
ATGCTTGATGCATTTTCCAGAGCTGTTGTCAGTGCTGATGCCAGCACTTCCGTTGTAAGCGACCTTTCTGCACTCAAGGCATACATTGCTGAAGGAAATCGCCGTTTGGATGCTGTTAACGCCATTGCTTCCAACGCAAGCTGCATGGTTTCTGACGCAGTTGCTGGAATGATTTGTGAGAATCAAGGCTTGATCCAGGCCGGTGGGAACTGCTACCCCAACCGTCGCATGGCGGCTTGCTTGCGCGATGCTGAAATCATCCTCCGCTATGTCACCTATGCCTTGTTGGCTGGTGATGCTTCTGTGCTTGACGATCGTTGCTTGAACGGGTTGAAAGAGACTTATGCTGCGTTGGGTGTCCCCACGACTTCCACCGTTCGGGCCGTTCAAATCATGAAGGCTCAAGCGGCTGCTCACATCAAGGATGAGCCTAGCGAAGCCCGTGCAGGTGCGAAGTTGCGCAAGATGGGATCTCCCGTTGTTGGTGATCGTTGCGCTAGCCTGGTTGCTGAAGCCTCCAGCTACTTCGATCGCATTATTTCTGCTCTTAGCTAATTGTTGCGTCGTCACATCCGGACTACGTTTCAGAATTAACTGAAGAATCAAGAGAAACTATTAGTTCTCAATCAAAATTTCAACTGGAGAATAGAAGAAAATGAAATCTGTTGCGACTACTGTCATCGCTGCGGCTGATGCTGCAGGCCGTTTTCCTAGTGCGTCTGACCTAGAATCTTTGCAGGGAAGCATTCAGCGTTCTGCGGCTCGTTTGGAAGCGGCTGAGAAATTGGCTGCAAACATTGATGCGGTTGCCAAGGAAGCTTATGATGCCTGCATTGAGAAGTATGCCTACCTGAACAACACGGGTGAAGCCAACTCCACCGCTGTCTTCAAGGAAAAGTGCCAACGTGACATTGCCCACTACCTACGTCTAATTCAGTACTGCTTGGTTGTCGGTGGGACCGGTCCTTTGGATGAGTGGGGCATTGCAGGTCAGCGCGAAGTTTACCGTGCCTTGAGCTTGCCAACTGCTCCTTACGTAGCAGCCTTGTCCTTTGCCCGTAATCGGGGTTGTGCTCCTCGTGATATGTCTGCTCAAGCGTTGACTGAGTACAACGCTCTGTTGGACTACGCGATCAACTCCTTGTCCTAATTAATGATTTAGGACCATAGTGAAGCTTATCTAGTGTAGCTTTGCAGTCTCAACTTAACCTAGGGCTTTATGACTGTCCCGTCTTTGTATCGGGACATCATAAGCGTAGCCCTAGGTTAATTTTTTCATGGCGTGATATTGTCCTGGAAGGAATCTCAATTAACAAGCAATCCGATGACTCAAGACGAATTATTTGCCCAACTCAAGCATCCTAATCCCCACCTACGAGAACGAGCCATGTGGGAATTAGCAGAACATCAAGACCAAACCACAATTTCTCGCCTCATCAGCAATTTGGATGAAGAAGATGTTGTTTATCGTCGTGCATCGGTCAAGGCTTTAGGGACGATTGGGGTTGCTTCAGTTCCTCCCCTAGTGGATATAGCGCTCAATAGCGACAATGTGACCGCCCGTGCCAGTGCTCTCAAGGCTCTCACTCAGGTTGTTGTTCGACATCCGGAGACTCCTTTCCCACAATTAGGCATGGATGCCTTGCAAACAGCGCTTAGTGATGCAAATCCAGTGGTTTATATTGCTTCAGTGATGACGCTGGGAGAAATGAAGTCATCTGCTGCCTTTGATATTTTGGCTGATGCGCTCAAAAGCACTGATAACATTGCCTTAGCGGTGGCGATTGTCAATGCCATGCCTGCAATTGGCAGTGAGCAGGCGAAAGTCTTGCTAGAAGAGTGTGTCCAGGAAACAGCAACCGAAGTCTACGTCAAGGAGATGGCTCAAAGTGCCTTGTCACGAATCGACTTATTAGTCAGCAACCAAGCGCCCCACTAGTTCAAGTTGGGCGATAGTCGGTGATGGGGCGATCGCCCCATTACCCAAATACACCATTACCCAAATACACCACTACCCAAGATGAGCATCACATGACGTTTTGTATCAAAGAAGCTAATCGTTACATAACTTAATTTTTTCGCGTCTCTTCTTATACGAAAATTAAGGTGAGATAGGGATGTTCCTAAGTCGTAGGAGTATCACAGCTATCACGGTTGTTGCTAATTTGTAGTTGAAATGACTGAGGCTCTGTCACACAACACATTAACCCTAGCCCATTGGATGGCGGGACAATTCTCTAACGGCCAACAAGCCCAAGCTCAGCCATCCCTATTTGCCCATATTCACATTTATTTTCGGCCTCTGCCCTTTGATTTTTTTTCGGCAATCGGTTTTTACTCTGAACAGGTCTATGACTACGATTCGTGGTCCCCATATCGGCAAGGGGTACACCGTCTAGTTGATCAGGGAGATCAGATTTACATCGAGAATTATTCCCTGGAAGACTCGATTCGATTTGCTGGGGCTTCCCGCTACGACGAAATTCTCAAAACGATTTCCCATGATGTCATCAAGCCACGTCCTCGCTGTTCGATGGTATTCAAGCGGGACGGAGAGCGATATTTAGGAGGAGTTGAACCGGGGAATGGATGTTTAATCCCTCGCGATGGTAAATTGACCTATTTGGTTAGCGAGGTCGAACTCACATCAAGTACCTGGGATTCACGCGATCGCGGCTTTGATCCCGATACCCATGAGTATGTTTGGGGATCAGAACACGGTCATCTTTGTTTCACCAAAGTAGACTCTTTTTCCCATGAGCTTCCCACCCTATCTTGAGTATACTACTCAAATTTCTATGACCTTCTATCTTTATTAAGAGTTGTACGTCTAGTAAAAATGTTGCCCCGGAGAGCCAGCAGATTGCGCTCACTGCCCCTTTAGAAGTCCAGTTTTCAAACCAGCTAACTTTCATTTTTTTTAACCGTAAAATCAAGTTAATAAGGAAGTCTAATCCCTTTAACAATTCAGTGTTAAGGTTTGCAAAATTAATTAAAAAGAGTTTGAAAATGTTAGAAAATGATAGCGTACATCCATTGTATAGAAGGACTTGTAAAACCTCAGTTTACTTAATTCTGCCAAGCAGAGTATTAATAGTTCATTGACAAATTATTAATGTGTAAATATTGAGCTTTTGTCCTAGAACTTTCGATTGCATTTGAGCAAAATTGCTCCACTGAAAATCTAGTTTTTGTTATCTTGATTGATAGCAATTTTGAGCCTTTTCAGGTTATAGCTAGATGCGAAAATATCAGGCTAATCATGGTCGATAGATCTTATAGACAGTTTCTATAATTGGTCTTTGCCACTGTGTTTAGTTGGATATTTAGTTGGACTAGCTATCAAATAACTTAAACCTTCCCTAAGATAAAGAGGAGATATTTTCATGCCTTTTGGCCCAGCATCGCGTTTAGGAGTAAGCCTATTTGATGAAACCCCTCCAGTTGAGTGGGTTCCTGGTCGCTCCCAAGAAGAAGCCGAAATCATTATCAAGGCGGTCTATCGTCAGGTTTTGGGTAATGCCTATGTAATGGAAAGTGAGCGGCTTGAGGCTGCTGAATCTCAGTTTAAGAATAATGAGTTGAGCGTCCGCGAGTTTGTTCGGACCGTTGCCAAGTCTGAACTCTATCGCTCTCGCTTTTTTACCAGTTGTGCCCGTTATCGTGCCATCGAACTCAATTTCCGGCATTTGCTCGGTCGCCCTCCCCTAGATTTAGAGGAGATGCGTATGCACAGCACGATTTTGGACACTGAAGGATTTGAAGCCGAGATTGATTCCTATCTCGATAGCGATGAATACCAAACGACCTTTGGGGAAAACTTCGTCCCTTACATTCGTGGCTATAAGACTGAAGCCTGCACAAGCATGGTGCAATTTACCCACACCTTTGAGTTGGTTCGGGGTGCCTCTAGCAGTAGCCTGAAAGGTGATTTGGCAGGTAAAGCACCTAAGCTCAACAGTCTAGTGATTCAGGAAACTCCTACCCCTGTGATTTCTCCCGCAAGTCAAGGGGCAACCTTCCAGAACCCTGCCCTTGGTTCTCGGACTCGTCACGGGGTTGGAGCCAGCGCCGAAGGCAAAGTGTATCGCATTGAAATCACTGGTTATCGCGGCAAGACTGTGAACAAAGTTTCCAAGTTCCGTCGTTCTAATCGGGTTCTTTTAGTCCCCTTTGACAAGCTCTCTCAGGAGTATCAGCGGATTCACCGCCAAGGGGGTGTCATTGCCAGCATCACAGTGGTGTAAATTTTGCTGAATCTCAATCAGATGGTATAAAACAACAACAGGAGACATGTCCAATGATTGTGGAATTATGGCCAACGAGCAGTGCAGAAGAGGTGCAAGTTGCCATCCGTGCTGTCTACAAGTACGTCTTGGGGAATCCCCATGTGATGGATAGTGAGCGCCTTGTCGCTGCCGAGTCCCAGTTAACCGATCGGATGATTTCTGTCCGAGAGTTTGTCCGGGCTGTTGCCAAATCGAGTTTTTATCAGTCGCGCTACTTTGAGTCTTGTGCGCCCTATCGCTTTGTAGAACTCAACTTCCTCCACTTGCTGGGTCGGGCACCCCAAAGCCAGGAAGAATTGTCTGAGCAAATTGTGCTGACGGTTGAAAAGGGCTATGAGGCCGCTATTGATTCTCTGATTGATAGTCCTGAATATCAGACTGCTTTTGGGGAGAATATTGTGCCTTATAACCGGGGGATGGCCAGTGAGGCTAATCCCAAACAGGTGGGCTACAATCGTATTTTCGCCCTAGATCGAGGGCCTGCACAAGTAGATAGCTCTGTAAAGGATTCTCAGTTGGTTTACGCGGTTGCGACGAACAGTGGGACTCCCATTCAGGCTTCTTCTTCAACTGTTATTGGCTCCGGCACCGAAAAGCGGTTTAAGATTGTGGTGTCTGGCTCCAAGTTCGATAGCCCTCGCCGGATCAGTACAACTGAGTACATTGTACCAGCGAGCAAAATGACTCCCCAAATCCAGCGGATTAACCGCACTTCTGGCAAGATTGTTAGCATTACTGAGATTACAGCTTAATCTCGTAAGCTACAATTTAGCCCAACTAGGGAGATCTGAACCATGCTAGGGTGAATCCTAACTCACCCTGGCATGACCACCAAAATTACCTTAATTGTTTGTTTCTTTACCAAGACCCTCACGAAGCAGACCCAGCCGTTATTGAGCACCACCAGTTAGTAAAGCAACGATGGATATCACAGAGTTTGTCTCAAATTCAATCGGGAAATGGCGATCGCAACGTAGCGCCCACCATCTAGCTTTTAGTCATTTTGAGGCGATACAATCTGAAATCGATATCGTCTCGTTGACGGTAGATGCCCCAGAGGTTCTCGCCCTCTGCCAAGCCAATAACATTGATCCACAAACAGCCGTCTCTCCCTTTCAGATGAGTTGGGAAGGGCAATCAGACTGGGAAGAGAGTGCCATTCTCAAAGGCTCTTGTACCTTAGTCCCCATTCCTGAGCAGCAGGGAGCCAGTCGTGGTAAGCTCCTACGAGACCAGGGATACGCCGAAGAAATTCCAGCAGTCAGTGAGTATTATTTTACTGACGACAACACCTTTATCCTAACGACTTTCTACGATCGGGCCGCCGCCGAAGAAAAAATCTGGTTTGTCAATCCTAATGTTCGGTGTCGAGTCTCGCTAATCAAAACCAGTGCAGGTTCAGGCGTGGTAACAGCATCGTTTTCTTCAGAGATTCGTCAGGATGTCAAGAGCTAAGCATCTTTAGTTTAACATCAGAAATAGGGATAAAAAATACCCTCAATATTTTCATCTAGGTTAATTGTATGTATGAGAAATGAAGATGTTTTCCTGATGGATTATTCCCTTGTAAGTGATATCGCGCCTACAAAACAACCACTAAGATTTGATGCCCTAAAGGTGTTACCTCCAGAAGCAAGAAAGAAAATGCAGGGCTGGATTCGTAGTCATCACCTTATTTGCTCAGGTAACTACTTCATTTTTGAAACCCTAGACTACTCGGCTATTGAACGCTACGACCACTATGTGACCGCTCTAGGTGGAACAGTTATTTCGATTAATTCAATCGGTAAGGTGTGGATGGGGAACCATCGTCAGGTTATTTTATATCGCGCCAAAGCCAGTTTGCATACTCCCCATCACAAGCTCAAGCAATACTGGATCAAATACGGTAGCTTCCGAACAAAATTTGCCCAGCAAATTTAGGGTCTAGGCTATTAAGAGATAAAAGTCATTGCGGTATCTGTACTCATTACCACCGTAAGGAATATAACAGGCATTGTAGAGAGAAGAAAATTTCCCTGGTGTCCATTGACCGTTATGCATTGTTTTGCACACGTATAATGGGCTGCCATTAGGTTCGCTTCCGCCATATACAGATTGATCGGGAATCGTCCCAGTAAACTCAGTCCAACCATAGTTGGAGCCTGTTAGCCGGATTGACTGACAAAAGATCATTTCGTAGGTTGGGTTGAGGGAACGAAACCCAACACTAGTAAGCGTTTCGTTGGGTTACGCTGCCGCTAACCCAACCTACGGTAGAATCAGCCTTTCAAGGGTTTTGTCAGTCAATCAGCTCTACAACTTTCTTTACAATGAGTTGAGATCAGAATTCAGCAGGTCTTTTTCATGAGTTAGTTCAAGTCCTTCCCCAACGAAGAAGAGTTGTTATTACTGAAGGGCGATCGCCTTGATGATGGGATGAAGTTGCGCAAAAGATATCTGAAAAACTGCAAAGTCGTCCCAATGGAGGACCGGACTTTCTCCCATTGGCGTTCACAGAGCGTACCCAGAGACCATAGAAAAACTGAGGGGGGTAATGTCGATGCCAACCGTTGAGATATAAATCCCAATGGCGATCGCCTCTCCCTCAGTTGTTGCATTAGTTACGGCGTTAGATCATTTTGCTCAATAGCATCTCCTATTCCGGTAATAGTCCTTTTGCTCAATAGCATCTCCTATTCCGGTAATAGTCCTTTAGTGCCTGTCAGCACATCCTTTGACTCCGATGTGCCAATTTTGTCCAGCCAGCGGAATAACCACCCGTTGAGTAAACCCAAAATCATCCATTGGCCAAACAGTCCCAAAATGCCTGCCCCAACAAAGGTAAAGGGTTCAAACACGGACACCCAGGGAAAGAGGACGAACCAGACGGCGGGATAGGCCCCAGGCTGGGTGGAGGTGAGGCCCAAGGTGATGGGAATCCCCAATAACAAAACCAAGAGAACCAGTAAGGCAGTCGGTAGGGCGTGTTTTTCCCGTTTGAGGAAAATGAGTTGGGCGATGGTGGTACAAATGAGCAAAATGTTGGTGGTGCCTAACAGCACAATGAAGGCGAGGGCGAGGAGGCTGAAACCATCGGAGTGCTGCAAAGCAACGATAATGGACATGGCAAACATGCTCCAGTCGCCCACGGACAAAAAGACTTGATAGAGGGTCCACAGAAAGATACACCCGGCACCAATCAAGAGGTTGAGGGCGATCGCCACCACAATCGGACTTTTTTCTCCCCAGATCAAATCCGACCAGAAGGAGCGGCGGGGAAACTTGTTCCAGGAGGGTTGTCCCGGCTGGGCTGTAGACGCAGGTAGGACGTGACGATACCGTGCCCAATCATGCAAACTTTGCCGCTGGGGCGATAGCGCTACAATCATCGCCACCCACAGGCCGAGGTTCAGCAGCAGTAAGAACAGCAAATGTTGCTCAATCCAGTAGGAGGGCGGCGAGTAGGGCGCATAGGTTGGGTCTACTTTTTCTTCTGAGATCGGGGCCCAGGCATGCCAACTAAAGCCCACAGCAGCAAGGTTGACCACTAGGGTGAGGCCATAGCTTTGGGCCTTAGAGAGCAAGGTGCTGGTGGAGTTAAAGAAGCGGCGTTCTAGGGCATGCCAGACCCAACGACTGAGAAGGGCCGCGTTGGCAAGTAACAGAAGGATGACCACTACCGAGATCATGGGAATGCCAAACCACTGGAACAAGGCATCCTCTCCCCAATAGCCATCGACAAAGGGCGGTCCACCCACGTCTCGCAAGACCGAGAAAGGGGTAAACATCAGTGCCCAACTGACCGCGCTCCCATCATTGACGTGGGCATAACGGCTGGCTTGCAAGCAGAGGAGTTGGATGAGAAAGACGGCTCCGGCTCCGAGCCAAGCTTGGACCATACCCAGGCTCATATTCACCATGCCGAGCAGGAGAGCCATGCTGAAAGTGAGGAAGGCGATCGCCACGGTCGCGCCATAAAACCCTATCAGCACCCACCCCCCCAGTCCAGCCGATAATCCGTGGAGCAGATGCAAGGGGAGGGTTACCGCCACCGCTAAATAGATCAACGCAGGCACCCCCATCATTTTTCCTAGCAGGATTTCCCGCGCCGATTGGGGACTGAGCCGGATAAAGTTGAGGGTACCGTCCCGCTCCTCCTTGAGCAGATTATTGATTAAGACATAAGTACCCAGAATCAGCATGGGGAATAGGAGGGTGATACTCAATCCCCAAAAGGCATTCCGGTGCCACTGGAACCAATCAATAGTGTATTGTTGACTCCCAACAGCGGCGGAGCAGGCTCGGCGGAGGCGATCGCCCCCTTGCACCTGAGTCTGCCAATTCTCTAAGGGTAAACAATAAGAGTTGGTACGGATGGACACCACAATCCGGGGGATACTCACTTCAATCGGGTCGCTCCAACCGTCCCGTGCCAAGGTGAGATCGACCATAGTGCCGGGAACTTGCTGCCGCAGAGTACGAGCAGCTTGCTCCGCGACTGGGGGTAATAACCTAAGCTGCTGAATTTCCTCAACAAAGGGCTGTTCCAGAGACCTTTCAACCAGGTCTTGCTTGCCGAGGGGGTTATTTTCTCCGGTTTCATCCCAACTTAGGGGTTGACCGTTAATGGCCAGAATGCGATCGCCCTCTTTCACCAGATGGCTATACGGTTCCAACCCATTGGTCCCGATGTCATAGTTAGGGTGCTTGGCTAATGGATAACTATATTGCAAACGATGAACCGACAACGGCCCAGTGTTGCCATAATTCATCTGGATTTGGGGATACGTCGTGACTTCTAAGGAACCGGGGGCAATCTCTCCGGGCAACTGACCCCACACAATGATTAGGAAGACGATTTGGGTAATCAGAGCCAGGGCGATCGCCACCCCAATTTTGAGAGGTTTCAGATGACCTTTCAGTTCTCGCAAAAGCTGGGGATTCCAGTCGCCGATGGTGTCCAGGAGGGAGGTTAGCATGGGTGGGTGAGTGGGTGAGTGGGTGAGTGAGGACAAGCACGGGGGCGTTGTCCGTACGGGGAGTTTGCAGGGCAAAATCCAAAATCTAAAATCTAAAATCCAAAGTCTCAAGAGCTTTGTTGGTGGCCAATTTTGAAGAAGATGTCTTCTAGGGTTTCGTGGGTGGGATGGAAGTCGAGGATGGGGATGTCCTGTTGGATGAGCGATCGCAACAGGGCGGCGCAGTCCTGATCGGTACCGGAAAATTCGACTTGATAGGTGATGGAATCATGGGTGGTGGCTGGGGTTGGTGGATTTGGGGATAGGGTACCCACTTGGGTCGATAATTCAGACGATGGCCCATCCATTGGCGCAGGTTTGGCCTCGGCTTGGGGAACCGAGATCTGGCTGGGATGGCGGCAGGACCATTGTTGGACTAAGGGATGATTATCCAGAAAGGTAGCGAGGTGGGCATGGGGATCGGGGGTGAGGACTGAGAGATGAATATGCTGACGGCTGAGGCGGCGATAAAGTTCAGCAAGGGGGGCGCTTTCCACCAGATAGCCCAGTTCCATGATGCCGATGGAGGTACACATCTCTTCCAGATCGCTAAGGACGTGGGAGGAAATCAAGATGGTCATTCCGGCTTCTTTGAGGGCGGCGATAATGTCTCGGAATTGGGCACGGGCCACAGGGTCCAGGCCAGACACGGGTTCATCCAGGAGCAGCACGAGGGGTTGATGGATAATGGTGCGAGCGAGGCCCAAGCGTTGTTTCATCCCACGAGACAGAGAGGCGATCGCGCTGTCCCGTTTGTGAGTCAGTTGGATCAGTTCTAAGACTTGCTGGATACGGCGGCGTTTGTCGGGACCACGGAGTTTATAGAGACGGGCAAAATAATCGAGGTAGTCCCAAACGGTGAGGTCGTCGTAGAGGGGATAGTCGTCCGGCAGATAGCCAAGATAACGCTTGATGGTGCGGTGTTTGCGATCGCGCTGGAGGCGATCGCCGTTGATATAGATTTCGCCCAAGGTCGGCTCCTCTGCGGTGGCCAACATCCGAATCAGCGTCGTTTTTCCGGCTCCGTTGGGACCAATCAAGCCATACACTTCTCCGGCCCCAATTTCCAAATCAATATCCTGTACAGCCACATGGCTACTGAATTGCTTGGTTAACCCACGGGTGGCGATCGCCACAGTATCTTTCATCATGGTGTCTTCACCGTCCGTCGTGCGTATGTTTACGTGCGTACGTTTACCCCAATCAACCGATCACCGTTAATCTGGACTCCAGCAAACGGGATGCTGGTTTATCTCGATAGTCCCTACAAAATAGTCCCTACAAACTCATCCCTCCCCATTTCGGGCTTAGCGTTAATTTTTGTGTAACCTCCCATTCGTTTGGCTCACGTCGCGGACCAGTATGCCCACACGGCAACGCTGGGTTGATTGGGGCCACAGCCTACTCGTGTCATTCCTCTAGTGCTACTGTAGCCAAACACTATGGGCGATCGCCAACACTATGACCGATCCCATTGACAGCCAGATGGCAGTTTCGTGACAGGGAGATGACATCATGGGCGATGGCGATAGCACCAGGATTTGTTTGGGAACAATAGAGATGTCATTAAACCTGGGAATCCTGAGGTGCAAGAATGGATAACGAATTTGCCAAGAAAGTGGGTCGAGATGCTTTTGAAAAATTGAGCAAACAAACCCAAGCATTGATTTTGGAATGCTCCGATCATCAGAAGTGGTTGGATACAGAACAGACGAAGTTGGATTACATTTATTCTCTGGCCCAACGCTATCCCATTTACCAGAAATATGGTAGCGAGATGGCTGAGGAAACGGAACGAAAAATTCAACGGGCGTTTCAAACATTGGTGATTGAAGGCCGATCAGAGATAGCCAATCAGTCAATACCAATAGGTGACAACCACAGTAATGGCGGGAGACCCAACCATAGCGGTTCTCGCAACAGTGCCCCAGCCACCAATGGACATCAAAGCCGCCCGTCAAATGGTCAGTCAACCAGTCATCAGGTGGCTAGTCGCCAAGTCACCAGTCGTCAGCCAGATCATGAGGAGCATTCCCTTGAGGAAGATTTGGAATTGTCGTTTAGCGGATTGTAGGTTGACGGGCTCAAAAGTTCAAAAGTTCAAAAGTTCAAAAATTGATCGTTACCTCAACGACGCTCTAGTTCTCATCTTGGACTAGAGCTTTTTCTTGGCTCCTCGGTCTGATTCCAGTGCAGTTCCCCCCAATTTGAGGCATCCTGAAAAGGTAAGGGTTCAACCATGAACCGCCACGGTTGCAAGAGTTAGGAATGCAAACTGATCATCGTCCCGCGTCTCTCTCGGATACACCCACCGCACCCCGGTCTCGCTCCAATTATGGCTGGTCGTTGAGCGATCGCAACCCTAATACCATCCGGTCAATGCTGCCCTACATGGAGTGGTTCTATCAGTATTACTTTCGCGTAACGACCGAGGGTTGGGAGCATGTTCCCGACCGCCCCGTGCTGTTTGTCGGCTCCCACAATGGCGGACTGGCTAGCCCCGATACCCATATGATGATGGTGGACTGGTTTCGACGGTTTGGCACCGAACGCCCCGTCTACGGCCTGATGCACCCCAGCGCTTGGATTGCCTATCCTAGCTTAGCGCAGACAGCGGCGCAGATGGGAGCCGTCCAGGCCCATCCGAGAATGGCGATCGCTGCCTTTCAAGCCGGGGCCAGCGTGCTGGTCTATCCCGGTGGTGCCCAAGACGTGTTCCGACCCCATAGCCAACGCCACAAAATTGTTTTCCACGGTCGCAAAGGATTCATTAAGCTAGCCCTGCGGGAAAACGTTCCCATTATTCCCCTCATCTCCACAGGTGCCCACGACACCCTGTACGTGATTGCTGATTTCTATGAGCAAGTGCGGCAACTCCATGATTGGGGGCTATTCCCATGGATTGCTGGCATTGACCCGGAAGTGTTTCCAATTTATTTGGGCTGGCCGTGGGGGCTTGCCATTGGCCCGTTGCCCAATGTGCCTTGGCCCCACCCTATTCGCACTCGGGTTTGTCCACCTATCGTCTTTGAGCGCTATGGCCGATCAGCGGTCAAGGATAGTGCTTATGTCAACCAGTGTTATGACCAAGTGAAAGATCAGATGCAGCGATCGCTGGATCAGCTAGTCACCGAGAGCTAGTTTTGTTTCGATGCTGAGATAGTGTCCATATCTGGCGATCGCTTCCCTTCTAATTGCAAAATAGGATTGGGTATTCTGTAAATACACAGTTGCTCTCGACCGCCTGAAATCTCACGGTAGTAAATCCTATGACCATTCATACACGTCTTCTTTGTGGCTATGGCTTGATTTTTGGGATCGCGATGGCTGGAACAACGGCGGGACTAGTGGTGGGCAATCATCATCAACGGAGCGCCCTTGAGTTTCAGCGGGCCGCAGCCGATGAGCGCAAGCTCCTGAATGACTTACAAGTTCAAATTCTCTATAACCGTCCGGCTCAACAACTCTCCCCCCATCTTGATAACAAAGTTGATTTTCTGGTGGAAAGTCAAAAACTACTAGGACGCTTGACCAGTATTCAGATGGTGCTGGTTCGCCACCATGAGCTTCATACGGAAATCGGCGATCGCCTTGACTCCCATCATGACCAGCACCACGCCCCAGATGATCACAACTACACAGACGACCATCTGCATTCTCATGACCTAGCCTCCAACGCAACAACGATGGAGGCATCCCAAGAGCTGGCCAACTCTCCGACTCCGCATCATAACAAGTTTTCCGAATATGAAATAACCGTCAAACAGTTTCATCAGCGGACCCAATTGTTTATTCAGTCGGTTGAGTCCCTGTATGATAGCTCAGGCCAGATGACCGACATCACAATGGCCCAGAAATATCTCTTGGATCTGGTGCGTAGCCCAGAATTTGTCGCCTTTATCAGTTTTCCCGATGAACTGGCAGAGTTGCGAACTATCGTAGATGCTCAGGCGGAGAGGACAGAATTTGAGTTACAGCAAGCAGAGATATTGCGAAATCAGCTTGTCATGGGGAGCCTACTTGCTTCATTCGCGATCGCTGCTATTGTCGCATGGTGGAACAGTCGAGCGATCGCCCGTCCCCTCCAGATCGTCACCAAGGTAGCCCAGCGAGTCACCCAGGACAGTAATTTTGACTTGGAAGTCCCTATCCAACGACAAGATGAGGTCGGAATTCTCGCCAACGCCCTCAATCAACTCATTAAGCAAGTCAAACTCCTACTTACCCAGCTTCGCCAAAAAAATACCGATCTGGAAGCCGCCTTTAGCCAACTGAGCCAGCAACAACAACAACTCATCCAGGCTGAAAAAATGTCGAGTTTGGGCCAATTGGTGGCGGGAGTTGCCCATGAGATTAATAATCCCGTCAATTTTATCCACGGGAATGTGGTCCATGTTGACGAATATACCCAGGATTTACTCGAAGCCATTCGGCTCTATCAGCAACACTATCCAGCATCTCATCAGCAGTTGGATGCTGCCATTGAGGACTTAGAGATTGCCTTCATTCAGGAAGATTTACCCAAGATTGTCCAATCAATGCAGCTAGGAACCAAACGAATTCGTGATATTGTGCTATCGCTGCGCAAGTTCTCCCACATGGATGAAGCAGAATTCAAAGCTGTAGATCTCCATGATGGTTTGAACAACACACTGATTTTGCTACAGCACCGACTCAAGGCCACGCCTCACCGCGCTGACGTAACGGTGACAAAACACTACGGTGATTTGCCCTGGGTAGAGTGCTACCCAGGTTTGCTCAATCAGGTGTTTATGAATATTTTGGCCAATGCCGTGGATGCGCTAGAGGACAAGACAGTACACCACGCCTCTGAATCAGAAGACACACCACTGCACCAGATCCGCCTCCAAACCCATCTCATTTCAGGTCCAGCCAATGAGCCATGGGTGGAGGTGGCGATCGCCGACAATGCAATCGGAATTTCAGCCCAAACCCAACAGCAGATTTTTGACCCCTTCTTCACCACTAAACCAATGGGCAAGGGGACGGGCATGGGCATGTCCATCAGCTACCAAATTGTCACCGAGCGGCATGGGGGGCAACTGCGCTGTGAATCCACCGTAGGAGCAGGAACCACCTTTTTCATTCAGTTGCCCTTAAAGCAGGCCGAGGCTGAACCACCTGCAATCCAGCAATCATCGGGGTCTCAGTCACAGCAAGCGATCGCCACTCATTAAATCGCCACTCATTAAATCGCCATTCATTATTACAATAATCCAAAGAAATTCAGTAGGACTTCCATTTTTCTTAGTTTCGCTCAGGCTGCCGAAACCAACCGGAAGCCTTTAAATTTTGGTAAATCATGACGGCCCCTGTCACCATCATCCACAACAGCCCTAAACCATTCAGCAGGACATAAATTGGCTCAAGCGTATGGCCAAGGTATTCACCTTCATGAATCACCATCAAAAAATGCACTTGGTCACGGGATAACCCAAACCAGCTTTTGCCCAGACGATAGCAAACCCCGGTAAACATCGTAACCAATAGTGGCAAGAGGACAATAGGAGCAACAACACGATGAAAAGTTCTAAATTGCTTCAGTTTCATAGTGGAAAGTCAATGATAAGGGGATACGCATTCAGGGACAGCCATTGGATATCGCAACGTTTCACAGAATATTCTTTCCCGATGGTGGCAGCAATATTCTGGCAGCTTTTCAGAAGAAAGGGCGTATTGGCAGTTTAAAGGGCAAGCTAATGACCCAGACTCACAGCCAAAATGTTACACAAGGCCATGCTACAACGTTTCATCCCAGTCGTGAAATATTTATTTCAGTGCTGCTCACGTGATTAAATCCTCATTTTTAGCAGGGACAGTGCCTTTATCTCCAATTTATTTGGGCAAGTCGGTACTGTCGGCGCAATTACGGGAATACTGAGACCAAGTTCTTCAGCCAAAACCAATTGCTCTAGTCATGAGAATCTTAGTTGCCAGCCACACCTACATCGTGCCGCTCAATTGCGAAAAACTACGGACCCTTGCCAACCTCAACCCTGAGATTGAAGTGACGGTTGTTGTGCCCAAGCAGTGGAAACCGGGCGGGGTGCAAAATCGCCTGGTAGAACCGGAAGCAGTGGATGAAGGCAATTTTCGCATTGTGCCCATTGCCAATTTCAGCCAGAATAATCAGGGCTTACTCACCTTTGGTTGGGAATTGGTGAACTTGCTCAAGACGTTCAAACCGGACATTATTCAGGTGGAGCAGGGATCAAAAGCCTTGGGCTATGCTCAGATGATTTTCCTCAATCAAATGCTGGGATTAAAGGCCAAAAATCTGTTTTTTACCTGGTGGAATTTGCCCTATGAGGTGAAATTTCCGATTAATCTCCTGGAAGGATACAACTTGCAACACACCCACGGGATCGTAGTCGGAAATCAGGATGGGGCGGATATTTTGCGAGAGCATGGCTATCAAGGGCCAATACGGGTGATGCCCCAATTAGGCGTGGATGAGCAACTTTTTGCCCCGGTCCCACAACCCGATTTAAAGGCGAAGTTGGGGATTGCTCCCGATGAGTTTGTCATTGGCTTTGTCGGACGGTTTGTGCCCGAGAAGGGATTGTTAACGGTGGTCAAGGCTTTGGCCCAACTCGCTCAGGGAAATTCTTTACCACCCTGGAAATGGCTGCTACTGGGGCGGGGACCACTCAAGGACGAGTTGGTGCAGCAGGTGGAAGCGTATGGGTTGAGCGATCGCGTTCATTGGGTCGAAAGTGTGCCCCATGACGAAGTTCCTCGCTACATCAGCGCAATGGATACCCTACTGTTACCGTCAGAAACCACCTATGATTTCAAGACCCTGACCGCATCAGGGTGGAAAGAGCAGTTCGGCCATGTGTTGATTGAGGCAATGGCCTGTCAAGTTCCAGTGATTGGCTCCGATTCTGGGGAAATTCCCCACGTAATTGACAAGGCAGGGTTGGTTTTTCCGGAAGGCAATGCAGACGAGCTAGCGGAACGACTACGACAACTGATGCGATCGCCCGATCGGCATCGTGACTTGGCCGAAGCAGGGTATCATCGTGCCATAGCCAAGTACACAAACCGTGCCCTCGCCAAAGAACTGCTGGACTTTTACCAGGAACTCTGTGTCGCTTGATCCCTCTTGTTCCCTAAATAAATACAGAAATTGGATTCCTGACTTCTCTTGGAAGCCGAGGGCTTGGCCCCTCACCCCACCCCTCTAAATCCTTCACCTAGCCATTAAGGAGCAATATCATCATGGTATCGGTTACGCCCTCGAACGCATATGCAGGATTGGCCCCATCGTCCCTATCCTCGCCGATCTCCCCCGTTGAGGATCGTCCCCTGAACATCCTGCAAATTGTCCCCTCCATCTCATTAATCTATGGTGGCCCCAGTCAGATGGTGCGCGGTTTTTCCCAAGCGCTGGCTAAACAGGAAGCAAATGTTACCATCCTCACCACCGATTCTAACGGCGATAATGGTCAAGCCCCCCTCGATGTGCCGCTCAACCAACCTGTGGCCCAAGATGATTACCACGTCCGCTATTTTCACTGTTCTCCCTTCCGCCGCTACAAATTTTCCCTCGGACTAATGCGATGGTTGTATCAACATGCCCACGAGTTTGATATTGCCCACATTCACGCCTTATTTTCTCCGGTGAGCAGTTGTGCAGCGGCGATCGCCCGTTATCGTCGCCTCCCCTATATCCTGCGGCCTCTGGGTACCCTTGACCCCGCCGATCTTCACAAAAAACGCCAGCTCAAACAAATTTACGCTGCCTTACTGGAAAAGCCCAACATTGCGGGGGCAGCGGGCCTCCACTTTACCAGCCCCCAGGAAAATCAAGTGTCTGAACGCTTCGGCACCCAAACTCCCGGTTTTGTCATTCCCCTGGGGGTCAACCCGCCGCCACCAGCAAGACCGAAGACCGAAGGCCGAGGACCAAAGAGCATTCCAACGATTTTGTTCATGTCCCGCATTGATCCCAAAAAGGGGTTGGATTTGCTGATTCCGGCCTTGGAAAACTTGCTGGCCAATGGTCAAGACTTTCATTTTGTGTTGGCGGGATCCAATCCCCAAGATCCAGTTTATGAGATGGAAGTGCGCGATCGCATCCAAGCCTCTCCCCTTGCCGCCTGCACCACCATCCCCGGATTTGTTCAAGGGGAAGCGAAACAAGCCTTGTTACAACAGGCGGATATTTTTGTGCTGCCTTCCTACTACGAAAATTTTGGCATTGCGGTGGCGGAGGCAATGGCGGCCAACTTACCCGTCGTGATTTCCGACCAAGTCCATATC
>JBFRWC010000274.1:0-12421 GCA_051439365.1 Leptolyngbyaceae cyanobacterium | reverse complement strand
AGCTAGGGCCACTCATGCGATCGCCCTCCAACTATTTCTGGGATTTTGCCAACAGACGGGTTGCCTTAGACTGGAGCTAGGGCCAAAGACCTCCCCAAATCACTCTAGCCAGCGGCCAGAAGTCAGTGGAAATAAGAGTAAATCTCCTTTAGCGTTGGTAGAACTGTTGGGTCTCAATTTGGGGCACATAGCCATAGCCAAAATCAGAGAAGTCAGAGTCATCCAAAATTTGAGGAGTGACCAGTACGACCACCTCCGTTCGCGTGTTGTTGCGGTTAGTACTTCGGAACAGCGACCCAATAATTGGCAAATCACCGAGAATCGGGATCTTGCTGACGCTGACCCGATCGGTCTCGCTAATGATGCCAGACAGAACCAAGGTCTGCCCATCCCGCAACCGTACCCGCCCTGACTGGAGCGTCCGAGTAGACAACAGAGTAATTTCTCCATCTCCTGTATCAAAGGTTGTTGTCGGAGAGGTAACAGTCGGATTAATCTGCATGGTGACAAAGCCATTATCATCAATCCGATCCAACAATATATTCAGGTCCAATCCCGCATTTGCCAGTTCAAATTCTGTAGTTTCAGAAATTCCTCCGGCAGTCACATCACGGTTAACCGTAATATTGGTGACCACTTCTTGAGTCAACTGGACGCTTGCGGCTTGCCCTTCTTGAACAATTAGGGTCGGATCCGTCAAAATCTTGGCATTGTTATTGACGACTTGGGCTTCCAACGCCGCTAGGAAACGGGAAGGAAACTGATACAGCCCTGGAATCGACCACGTGAACTCTACGCCATCTTCATCAGCGTCAATATCACTGATTCCTGGCTGGAAGGGACGATCAAAAGTACCAAAGTTGGGGCGGGCAAAACTGTTGCCGAAGCCAAAGGTCTCGTTAGGGCCATTGGGGAACTGAGGCTCGTTACCTGCTGGATTATCAAAGAACGGCTCTGCGGTGGACCCTTCAGGGAGGGGAGTAGCGATGGTAGGGGGGCTAGTCAAGCTAGAGCCAACCTCTGCATTGGAGGGAGGACGGAGACCACCGTAAATCAAGCTGGCACTACCGCCGTCATTGTTGAAGTAAATATCTTCGTTGCCGAGGGCAAAGGAGAAGCTAGTGCCAAAGGTTTCAGTGGCCAGCAAATCCACGTCCACGATCTTGACGTTGACGGCGACTTGACGCTGACGGGCATCCAGTTGAGTCAATATTTGCAGAGCGAGCTGTACATTCCGAGGCGTTCCATATAACGTAACCGAGTTGAGTCGATCATCTACAGTCGCACCTAAACCTGAGAGAATCAGTGGACTATCCCCTGGCTCTACCTGGATTGTTTCAATGGTCGGTACTTCGGTTGATTCAGACTGTAGATTGCCATCATCATCAAAGGTTTGATTAATCCGCTGAAAGAACAAACGAGTTTCAGCGCCTAATGTGGCCAAATAAGTCACGGCATCAGTCGCCGTAACCTGATTCATCCGAACCGTACGGACAACCGTATTCCTAGCGGTATCAGGCAAGCGAGGTGAAACGAAAATGGTACGACCAAATCGGCTGGCTTCTACACCCGAAATCCGAATGACGTAGTTGAAAATATCTTGAATCGGTTCGTTTTCGACATCTAGGGAAACAGTGACATCGTCGGCAACGCCATCACCTACACCTTCCCCTTCACCGCTGCCATCCACATAGGCCAAGTTCAATCCTGCGGCTCGTGCCAGCAGGGATAACACTTCCCGAACGGGGGCATCTCGCAAGACTAAGCGAGGAATGACTTCGGAGGTGCCGAGGATTAGGGTGCTGGGGGACGGATCAAGGGCAGAGATGGCCATGTCACCCACGGGGGGAGCGATCGCCCTTGGCAATGGAGTGGGAGCTGCATTCGACAATCGTTCCCGTCGAGCCTCAAAGCCATCAATTTCAATTTGGGGTTCAAACAACGGCTCAGTGGTGCCAGGAGCCTGGGCGACCGGGGCACTCGGAATGGGCACACTGGCAGGCGGGATTTCCACTTCCACCTCAATCTCTGGCTGGGGGGCTGTAGCCATCGCTTCATCAGTGGTGCGGAAGGTAAACACCACCTCGCCATTTTCCTGGCTGACCGCCCCCGATGGGAGAATGCCATCTCCATCGACCTGCACTCGCACACTATTGGAGTCCAATTGAGTCACGGAAACTGCCGTAATCCCAGGGACTGGGTTGTTCTGCAAAAAGCCGTTGCCCTCTGGCAATAACAGTTGGGTGTTGATCACATCGGCAACTAAACTGTTGCCCCGGCTGACGGTGAAGATTTGGGGGCGATCGCCATCGCTTGTTTGCAGTACCACATCGATCCCGCCATTGGTGGCATAAACCTCCACTGCCGTAATCTCCACCGTTTGAGCCCAAACGGAGGGAGCCACCAAGACTCCTAATGCACTCCCCACCAGTCCACTCGCTAACCCAAGACTATGTTTCACGTTCCACTCCTCCTTTACAAGCTAATTCACTCTCAATACATCCAATACTCATTGCAGTATTGGGTTTAATCGGGTTCTAATGTTGGGTTTAAGGCCGATTCTAAGGTCGATTCTGTGGGGTTAAATCTGATGAGACCCAGCGATCCCCACGGCGATTTTCACAGCGATTTTCACAGCGATTTTCACAGCGATTTCCACCGCTATGTCCCTGCTGCGGCTTCACCGCCTTCTTCTCCTTCCGGCAGCGGGACAGGTTCGGCTGGGGCCAGGGCATCTAACTGGAATGAGGTGCGGAGGCGCGGTTGGGTGGCCTCCACTTGGATCAAATTCCCCTGCCCATCCAGGCCCAATAACCGTTCCATCGGTTGCAGTTCTGTATTAAACTCATTCACCACTAGCAGTGGTTGCAATCGCTCAATCCCGCGTAAAATCGATTGAGTCTGGGCATAGCTCCCTTCCATCTCCAGATTGTAAACGAGGCGGTTCAATCGACCATCCACGGCAGTTCCCAATGATCCGTCTTCAATCAAACCTGATAGGGAGCTATTCACATCAAATCGAGACAAAACAGCAAGGCGATCTTCAGCATCTTCAGAGACCCCTAAATTGGCTGACTCTATCAGGCTATTAATATCCAACAGCAGGGTCTCCAGCGTGGTTTTATCGGCAAACAGGGCCAACACATCCGCTTGCAATTGCTCCGCTTCCTGTTCCCGCGCTCTGGCCTCAGCAATGGCTTGTTGGGCTGTCTCTGGATCTTGGATTTGGCTTTCTAGGGCGGCCACTTCACTCCTTAAGCCGCTTTCTTCATCTAGTTTGGGACTCAGTAATTGCAAATAGGCAAAGACAGCAGCTCCTAGCCCCACCAATCCCAACAATACCCCCACGATGGCAGGACTCAGGGCAATGCCAAAGACTTCAGGAAAATCCGGTTCCTCTTCGACAAACTGATCATCATTCTCCATGAAATCCATATTAGTCATTAGAAGGCTCCTTTATCTTGTAAGGTACGAATGCGTTCGGTTAACCCAACGGCTAGGGTGCTTTCTAGTTCGTCGAATAATTCAGAGGCAGGGCGATCGCTCAATGTCGCATTGATGGTGTACTCCACGACCCTCGGCTGACGGATTTCAATTCCGGACGGGGCATCATCAGGCAGGATCACGGGTTCTGGGTTATCCGTCAGTTGGGCCGAAACCAAATCCGTATTCTCCTCATCGAGGAAGGGCGATCGCCGCAATACCAGCACAAAATCATTCACATCATCGAACGTCAGGGCGACCCCCCTTAGCTCAATATTCTGGCGCGTTTGACCCTCGATCTCCGTTTCCGACTGCTGCACATTTCTGACTTGCACCCCACTCGGAATGGTCTCTCGAATATTAAACATCAGCGCCGACCACGGTTTAATCTGGTCAAACACCGTCACTAACGCCCTCGCATCCGCCTCAGCCGCCGCCGCTCGGGCCAGCGCCGCATCCACCTGAGCCTGGACCTGCCCCTGTTGGGCAATTTCTCCTTCTAATCGGATTTTCTCTTCCTGAAGCTGGGCAATATTTTGGTTGGTGAGAAACCAGTAGCCTAATATGCCCAACGCAGGCACCAACCCAATCAACGCTCCCAAAATGGCAGGAGTCCAGTTGATCTGGCCCCCTGCGCCTCCCCCAGCATTGCCAGAATCAACATCAACAGGCCGTTCTTCCCGATCATTCAGAAAGTTAATGTCTAAGCTATACATATCACCATGCCTCCCTTAACCCCAAACCAATCACCACACCCAAGCCTGGTCGCTGAATCTCAGGAATTTCCTCCGACACTTCAAGCTCTAGCGCCTCAATCGGGTCCACCTGACTCGCCGGTAAACTCAGACGTTGCGAGAAAAACTCGTCCAACTGGCCAATGGAAGCCCCCGGTCCAGCCAAGAGAAGCTGGGCCACTTCCAAATCTTCTCCTTGATTCAAATAAAAATCGATGGAGCGTCGGAGTTCATCCGACAATTCCCCTAACACCCTCAGCATCGCAGCGGTTCCCGGATTCGTACCTCCCATTTGGGGCACCCCCACACTGTCCATCGGCGCAACCGGAATCGTCATCCCCTGGAGCAGTTCTGTATTGCGCGACGGGGGCAAATTCATCGCCCGACTTAGGGCCGACTGAATTTGAAACGTCCCAATCGGAACCGTGCGCGAGAATTGAGGCACCCCATCGACCACAATCGAAATCTCAGTACTTTCAAACTCAATATCCACGATGGCTGCTGCTTCCTGAGGGGTGAAGTTGCGCAACTGTTCCCGAATCGTTCGAATTAGGGAAAAGCTGGTGATTTCCAAAACGTCAATCCCCAGCCCAGCCTGTTGAAAGGTGTCGATATACGTGTCGGTGACTTCCTTGCGGGTGGCGACCAGCAAGACTTGGACTTTTTCAATGCCGTCTTCGTCCATAAAGAAGCCCAGCTTTTGATAATCTACGTCCGCCTCTTCTCTCGGAAAGGGCAAATACAAACCTGCCTCCTGGTTCAGCACCATTTCCCGTAGCTCCCGATCATCCAACTCAGCCGGGACGGGAATAATACGGGTGACGGTATCGCGGCCACCAGGAATGGCGGTGGCGGCTACCTTCGCTTTGATATTGTTCTCGGCGAGAAGCGACTGGAGGGCTTCGGCCATCCCTGGTGGGTCAAGGATTTGGCCTTCTTGATAGAACCCTTCCGGCATTTCCATTGATGCCAGTTGAGCGACCTGAAAGGCTTGACCTTTACGCTTTAGCTCGGCCACGTTGATTTTTTCGGGGGTTAGCTCTACACCAATCCCTTTTGCCTTCTTGGAAAATAAGTTTTTGAGAGTACTAACCACAGATCTTGCCTATCTTCATTCATATGACAATTCAATGCCCGATTACGATCTGGACCCAGATACACCCATGGTATGCAATGACCCGCTGCTGGACGATTGACATCTAGTGACGGAATTGTAGCACCCCAAGCTATCCCTGACCATAACGAGAAATGTTGTCCGTTAACTGCTAGTGATGGTACCCAATTTAATTCAGAAATGTCATTTCTTCCTAAAGGATACAAAGCTTAAAATATGGGGAGCATTTTTGTGCATTGTTGGGACAAGTTGGGTGAGTTAGACCTGGTAGCGTTTGGTAACAGCGTTAACTGAAAATTGGGACTGAAAATTGGGGGCGATCGCTATCCAATCCCTTTCCCCACCTCTTCTGTCTATCTCTCCGCTCCTTCTGTCTATCTCCCCGTTTAACAGGACCGTTTAACAGGACCGTTTAAAATTGCTGTTCGACATTGCTGTTCAACATTGCCGACAGAACTACACAGACCCTACGGACAATTTCAGAACTGATCCGTATGAAATTCTAAAAAAAGCAGGTTTAGGCTATAGAGTCCCGCCATTTTGCGATCTCTGTGGGTGGCACACCCATTGGCGGGCTGATCCAGTCTATCCAGAACCAAAGCCGTCCTGGAAGGACAGTGCTCTAAACCCATTACCTTTTGGTAAATTGAAGGAGAAAAGATTAGTGGTTTTCCCTAGTTGTAGTTGTTGATGTCTGATTCATTACTCATCTCTGCCCATGCTGCCCTCGACTGTGACGACTGGACCACCTTGGTCCAATGTGTTCGTGATTTTTTGGGCCAAAAACATCGAGCGGTGCAACAGGAACAGTTCATCCAATTAGGGGTGAAGGCTCTTGTTTTAGCCGACTTTCAAACGCGCTGGAGCTTGGTGCCGTTACTTTCCAAGTTTGGTCATGGGGCGATCGCTCCCCTGATCTCGGCCCTCCACGCATTTGATCCAGACGACCCTGGAGATGACGAAGCAGACTGGGATTTACTCTGGTTTATTGCCCGGATCTTGGGTAATATCCATCACCCTGATGCGGTGGCTGCGCTAGTGCAGGTCTTGCAGACATCCCCCAGTGAAGATGTCGTTACTGCGGCCATCACAGCCTTAGCCCAGCAGGGAAGCGATGCGGTGCCTCCCCTATTACAGCTCTTAGGCCACAGCGCCACAAAAGAGGCAGCGGCCCAAGCCTTAGCCCATATTTTTGTCAAAAACCCATCTGATGAGTTACGCCAGACCTTAATGGTCGTCGTCCAAGATCCGGATGCGATGGTGCGAGCAACCGTGTTGGATGCGTTGAGTCATTGTCATCAGGTCCAAGCGACGGCTTGCTTAATTCAGGGAGCACAGGATGCGGTGGCTAGTGTGCGCCAAGCGGCAGTGACGGGTCTAGGGATGCAGGCCCAAACCGTTGATCCGACTGAGTTTATCTCGGCCCTCCAACCCCGCTTGTGGGACATGGATGGAGAAGTGCGACGGCAGGCTGCGATCGCCCTCAGTCGCTTACAAACAGCGGCAGCAGCAACAACCTTGGCAACGGCCTTGAAGGATACCCAGTTTCCGGCGACGCTTAAGTTAGACATCGTTCGGGCCTTGATTTGGACCAACACCCCAGACGGCCTCGATTACCTCAGCCATTATCTCCAAACCCATATTGCAAAAGCGGAAATCTACCAGGAAGTTGCTGTGATGTTGGGGCGAGTTGAGGCGATCCCACTCCATCGCCAAGCGACTGAGTTACTGTTGGATATCTTGAACCATCACAGTCTCGCCCAGCAATCGGCCATGTTGCGGCAAGCGATCGCCACGAGCCTCGGCCAATTGGGACAACCCGGGGCCAAAGCCGCCCTCACCCAACTGACTCAAGACGAGGATGACCGAGTCCGCTTACACGCGATCGCGGCCCTCAAAAGCGTCGCCTAATCGTATTGATCTCAAAAGCCCTCTGGAGCTTAGACGAACTCCAGAGGGCTTCTGACTTAGGTAGTTTGCCACCAAGAATAGACTGGTGTCGGGTGCTATTAGCGACAGCGTAACGCACCGCAACTTGGCAATTGCTTACTAGACCTAGCGTTAACGATTATCAACGTCAACTCATTCAGGCAGCCTCTTGGGTAGTGTCCGCTGCTGAGCCAACGTATCGCAGCATCTCATTGCCCTGCTCCAGGATAAACCCTCGACCGGGACCAAAGAACTCGATCGCATACAAGTTGGGAGCACTCGCTACCGTCTCATCTTTCTCCCAGGTTTCGCCCCCGTCTAGGCTCCGTAGCAGGGTACCACTTCCCCCTGCGACCCAAATTTCCTCTGGGGTGCGGTAAGCCAAATCCAAAAAGCCCCAACTGCTGGCAAACTCAGGGTTGATCGACTCCCCCCAGTCCTCAGTGTCTTCCGAATTCGCGAGTTGCAAACTACCGCCCCTGGCCAGCAGCCAAAGCCGACCGTCTTGGGCAAATCCCATATTTTGCAGACGGCGAGAGCTATTGCGATTGTGCTGCGTCCAAGCGGCACTCCCTGGTTCCCAGGTGGAGTAGAAGTTCCCACGGGCAGAAACAGTCACATACCGACCATCATCTGAGCGAGAAATGGTGCGGAAAAAGCCCACGGCTTCCTCAACCATTGCTTTCCAGTTTTGCCCCCCATCTTCCGTGCGATAGATAGCACCAACGCTAGTCGTCAGTTCCGCCGCACTTGGTCCCAGGGCAAAAATAGTCTGAGTGGTTCCCGGTAATTGAGCACTGAGAACAATGGATGACCAGGTTTGCCCCCCGTCCACGGTATGGAACATAATGGTGGGTTCCCCAACAATCCAACCCTCATCCCCGACAAAGCTAATGGAGGTAAAGTTATAGGAACGGTCATCCGCTGAATCTAGCTCACGAACCTGCCAGGTTTCGCCCCCATCAGTTGTTTCCAACACTGTGGCTTGCTTACCCACGAGCCAGCCGTGGGCGCTATCATTCTCCATGAAAGTAATGTCTAGCATGGTACTTTCCGTGGGAAGTTCTACGGTCTCCCAAGGGCTAGACTCTAGGGTCGGCAGAAATGCCCCAGCACATCCACTACAAAACAGAACCACCAAAGACAGGACGGCAACTTTCTGTAACGACTTTAATATCAATTGCATGAATCTTCTATCTATCTATAAATCTCAATGGTGATGTCAATCAATTATCGCAAGCCGTAGAGGCTGATGAAAAATAGGAAGCCCAGTAACAACCCGCCAAAGATCAAAATGTTTTTCTGACCGGGTGTCATCACATTGACCCCAAATCCATACCCTAGGTTTTCTTTAAACCCTGATGGATTCCCCGCTGGACCAATGTTGTTAAACCGACGCTTGGGGGCAGTACAAATTGGGCATTTCCAACTCTCATAAATGTCTTTGAAAGGAACACCTGCATCAATACCGCTACTGTCGTCCCCTTTTAGAGGTTCGTAAATGTAACCACAAGCACGGCACTCGTACCGATCCATATACTGGGGATCAGTTGGATCAATGGCTTCGGCATCTTCGGCGGCAGAGGCTTCGGTGGCAGAAGCTTCGGTGGCAGAGGCGATCGCCCCTTGGGGATTAGCATCCGCACTGGTAACATCAGTGGTTGCATCAACTCCCTCGGTATCAGTAGCACTAGAGTCAACCTGCGTTGATTCTGAGGATTCAGTAGTCATGGGAATGGACCGCTCAACTAAATAACGTATAGATCAAACGCTAGACTTGCTGCCACGAACCATCCTCTAGGCTAAGGCGAATCCGCTCCTCAGCAATCCTAAGTTTGTCCATAGACATTATATGACGTGAGAGAAATATGACATAGCCATGAATCTATGACCTGCCCGATAACAGCCACTGAGAGGCTGAGCCACTGAAAGGATAGGTATTGGTTTGGCGAACAGAGTATGATATATCAGGCTTAAGCAAATCTATTTCGATTCCCATTCACCCGCTCTCTCACTTTTTAAGGCTTCATGGTTTCTCAACTCCGTGTATATGTTCCACCCCATCCTCTGATTAAACATTGGCTAGGGGTTGCCCGTGATCAAGACACCCCTTCAGCATTGTTCCGCAGTGCCATGACTGAGTTGGGGCGCTGGCTGACCTATGAAGCAGTGCGGGAATGGTTGCCCACCCTGGATACAGTGGTGCAAACGCCCCTAGCCCAATCCCCGGCCACCTTTGTTAACCCAAACGTCCCCATTGCGGTGATTCCAGTGCTAAGAGCCGGGTTGGCTTTGATGGAAGGCATTCAAGCCTCACTCCCCGTATCGAGCACCTACCATTTGGGCTTGGTCAGACATGAAGACACCTTGGAAGCGACTTGTTACCTCAACAAACTGCCAGATACATTTGAACCGGGAACCCAACTCGTCATTAGTGAGCCAATGTTGCCATCGTGGGGGTCAATTATGACGGTGATGGGGGAGGTTACGAGTCGGGGGGTTGATCCGGCCCTAGTCCGTATTATCTCAATTGTGGCAGCTCCGCCAGCGCTGCAAAAGTTAGGAGAGCATTATCCAACGGTCAAAATTTACACTGCCACAATTGATGAGGGGTTGGATGAAAATGGGTTCATTGTTCCTGGCCTAGGAGACGCGGGCGATCGCACCTTTGGCACTGACACCTAGGCAGTCGGGACTCGCAAGATTGGGATAGCCCAGCCCTCGCATTGTGGCATGATGCCATTGCATCCTTTTAGTAGCGCTCGTGCCCATGACCCCAAACTCAGTTCAATTTGCTAGCGATAACTACTCTGGTATTTGTCCCGAAGCCTTAGAGTACCTGCTTCAGGCGAATAGTGGTGATGTACCTGCCTATGGCGATGATCCTTGGACCCAACGGGCCGCCGACCAATTTCGGGATTTGTTTGAGATTGACTGTGAAGTCTTTTTTGTTTTTAATGGGACCGCAGCCAATTCCCTATCGCTGGCTTCACTGTGCCAGTCCTACCACAGCGTCATTTGTCACGAGCTGGCCCACATCGAGACCGACGAGTGTGGGGGACCAGAATTTGCGTCGAACGGCTCCAAGTTGCTGTTGGCCTCCGGTGAGAATGGTAAGCTCAACCCAACTGCAGCCGAGCAGTTGCTCACCAAGCGTACAGACATTCACTATCCCAAACCCAAGGTTTTGAGTCTGACTCAAGCAACAGAAGTGGGCACGGTTTACACATTTGAGGAATTGCTGGAACTGCGGGAATTGGCGGACAAATACAAGCTGAAAATCCACATGGATGGGGCACGATTTGCCAACGCAGTTGCCTCAACCCAACTATCTCCCGCGAAACTGACGTGGAAGGCGGGAGTGGATGTGTTGTGTTTTTGCGGAACTAAAAATGGGATGGGCATTGGGGAGGCAATTGTGTTTTTTGACCGGGGCTTGGCGGAGGATTTTGCCTACCGCTGCAAGCAGGCGGGACAGTTGGCCTCCAAAATGCGGTTTATTGCAGCCCCTTGGTTAGGATTGCTGGAAACGGGGGCGTGGTTACGCAATGCGGCCCATGCAAATCAAATGGCGGCTTACTTGGAGGAACAGTTGCGATCGCTCCCCTCCATCCAATTTTTGTTTCCGCGTGAAGTCAATTCGGTATTTATCCAGTTACCAGAAGAGGTGATCGCCCATTTACGTCATCAAGGATGGCGATTTTACACATTTATTGGTGTGGGTGGGGTACGACTGATGTGTGCCTGGAATACCACTGAAGCCGATATTGACAAATTAGTGCAGCATATCCAACAGGTACTCCCCACGTCTTAATCCGCCACACTCCCTTGACTTTACGTCTTAGATTTGCTACTACTTAGGGAAAGGACAGATTCTCCATAGCCGCACTCCTACCTCTTAGGGTGTAGGCAGCTTGAGGCCGAGGATCGATCTGACAGATTTCTACTTTGACTCGCGAACTTTACTGAAGATATCAGCCATGACCCGCACACTTTACTTTTTTAGCTTTTGGTTTATGGAGGTTCACCGGGAGTGAATGCAATGTTGCATGAGACTTCAAGGTGAACCGCAGGCTGAAAAGGCTGCGGTTTTTGTTTTTCAGTCTTAGGATTAGTGTTAGGGACTCCTGTTACTTGCTTCTTGTACAGTTTGACAACCCAATTTTTCTCGATCGCGCTCCAACGACTATGCCTTTGATCTACGGTTACTTTTTTAGCACTTTCTTTTTCTGGTTCCAGTTCGGGACCGGGTGAAAGGATGCTGACAATGCTCCTGAACGCCCGGACCCCAAAAGGGTTCGGGCTTTTTTACTGACTATTTACCATCTAACACGACCCTGTGGAAAATTCCCATGAACAACGCCAAACTTGCCGCTAAAACGAACGCCCAATCTACGTCTGTGATTGCCCTAAACCGCACCACAACCGTGGGTGGGCAAGATTTGTTGATGATTGGTGGCCCTTGTGCCGTCGAGAGTCAATCACAGATGGAGACGATCGCCCAACACCTCCAAGGCCGCATCCAAGCCCTCCGGGGTGGAGTGTACAAGCCTCGTACCTCTCCCTATTCGTTTCAGGGGTTAGGCACTGAGGGGTTGACTATTCTTGACTCGGTGCGGCACCGTTATCAGCTTCCCGTGATTACTGAAGTGATGGCGATCGCCCAAATTGAGTCGATTATGGCCCATGCGGACGCTTTACAAATTGGCAGTCGCAACATGCAAAATTTTGATCTGCTCAAAGCAGTGGGGCAAGTGGAGAAACCCGTGATGCTCAAGCGAGGCTTGTCTGCCACCCTTGAGGAGTTTGTCATGGCGGCTGAATATATTTTGGCCCACGGCAATCCCAACGTTATTCTGTGTGAGCGTGGTATCCGCAGTTTTGATACCTACACGCGGAATGTGCTGGACCTGGGAGCCGTAGCGGCTCTGAAGCAAATTACCCATTTACCCGTAGTGGTGGACCCTAGCCACGCGACGGGCAAGCGAGAATTGGTGGCGGATCTAGCCAGGGCCGCGATCGCTTGTGGGGCTGATGGGTTGATGATCGAGTGCCATCCAGTTCCAGAGGAGTCGGTCTCTGATGCTCGCCAAGCCTTGTCCCTGGACGCAATGGTGGACCTGGTCAACAGCCTCAAGCCAATCGCAGCAGCAGTGGGACG
>JBFRWC010000273.1:0-4365 GCA_051439365.1 Leptolyngbyaceae cyanobacterium | reverse complement strand
ACACTAGACTGGAGTTTACTGCAATCCTTCCGGCCTGACTGCCCCTGGTTTCTAGCGGGTGGTCTCAATCCCGACAATGTGAGGGATGCGATCGCCCAACTTGTCCCTGATGGCATTGATTTGTCTAGTGGGGTGGAGCGATCGCCGGGACAGAAGGATCTCGCCAAAGTCAAACAGCTATTTGCGGCATTGGGCCGTTAGAGCACCGATCCCCAGCTTCTTCAAGAAACTGGGGATCTCAAGCGACCGGAGATCTAAGCCTAAGTTAGACCTTGAGAATTTCTTCCTCTTTTTTAGCCAGTTCTTCCTCAACTTTTTTAACGTACTTATCTGTTAACTTCTGGATTTCATCCTGAAAATCCGCAGACTCATCTTTAGAGATTTCACTGGCTTTTTCCTGCTTCCGCACCCCATCAATCCCCTCCCGACGGGCATTGCGAACCCCGACTTTTCCTTCCTCTGCCATCTTAGAGGCTTGTTTCACGAGTTCCTTGCGGCGATCGCTGGTCAAGGGGGGAATGTTCAATCGAACAACGGAACCATCATTACTGGGGTTCAAACCCAAATCAGACATCTGAATCGCTTTTTCAATCAGGGCCACACTGCTGGGGTCGTAGGGCTGAATAGTAATCGTTGATGCATCAGGCGTATTGACATTGGCCAAGGATTTTAGGGGCGTTGGGCTACCATAGTATTCCACCATCACCCGGTCGAGCAGCGAGGCATTAGCCCGACCTGTACGAATGGTGTTGAAGGCTCTCTTGGTCGCTTCAACCGAGTTTTTCATCAGTTCTTCAATATCGTTTAACTTCACAGGAGCCTCCTACTATCGTTCCTATTGCTTCGCCCATCACAGCCCGTCTTATATTACCGTCTACTGACAGATTAAACACCATGATCGGAATATTATTATCTTTGCACAATGCGATCGCGGTGCTATCCATGACTTTCAATTCGTTTGCTAATACGTGACTGTAGGTCAAGGTCTCATAGCGGCAGGCATCGGGGTTTTTCATCGGGTCTGAGTCATACACCCCATCTACTTTTGTGGCCTTAAACACCACCTCTGCACTGATTTCTGCTGCCCGCAACGCTGCTGTGGTGTCGGTGGTAAAGAAGGGATTGCCGGAGCCACCGCCAAAAATCACCACTCGGCCCTTTTCCAGATGGCGAATGGCTCGACGGCGAATGTAAGGTTCTGCCAACTCCTGCATCTCGATCGCCGTTTGCACCCGTGTGGGAATTCCAGCCCGCTCTAGGGCATCCTGTAAGGTCATGGCATTCATCACCGTGGCAATCATGCCAATGTAGTCCGCTGTCGCCCGATCCATCCCCGATGCGGACCCTTTGATCCCCCGGAAAATATTCCCCCCCCCGACCACGACCGCCAACTGCAACCCTGTGGAGATTACATCGGCAATTTGGCTGGCAATCTGATCGACAACTTGTGGATCAATCCCGTAACTCAACTCACCCATCAGGGCTTCACCACTCAACTTCAGCAAAACCCTCTGGTATTTTGTCTCCATGACTGCTGATGCCTTTTTGTTGATTAAACGTCTCACCTAACATAGCAGTCCTGTGGATCACTGTCCCCTTTTTCTCCTGAGATTTCTTTTCACATCGGATTTTCACATCGGATTTTCACATCGGATTTTTTGCCAGTCCCTTACTCTATTCGGATCACTCGTGTGGATTCCCAATGACGGGCATCGGGAGTCGTGTCAGCCAGAAATTCCATGCGAATGCTACCTTGTGACTTCTCAGCCCAACCCAAGACGCTTGCATCTGTCTGGAGTCAGGGAAGGCGATCGCTCTCACCAACCCTAAGCGCATTAACTCCATTTTAATATATCGACTATAATTGATATTGACAGTTTTAATTGTCACTATTAGCATGATGGTATGAAAACATTGCAGCAAATTAGCCAGAGTGCTCCACTCTGGTCACTAGACGAATTGGTGCATGTGGCCACTGAGGTTCTGCCGCAATTTTTGCCAGAGGAAAAGGCTCACACCAGGGTGCGGGAAGCGGTGTCGCCCCGTTTAATTCGGCATTACACCAGTCAGGGGATGCTAGATGAGCCGCTCAAGGAGGGGCGGGAGGCACGGTATGTTTATCGTCATTTGTTACAAGTGTTGCTCGTCCGTCGCCTATTGACGGAAGGATATGGTGCCAGTGTGATTGATACGTTGGCTCGTGCTAAAGCGAATGAGGAGTTGGAGGCGCTGTTGCAAGGGGGATTGCAACTCACCGTGGCCCCGGCCAATCCGGCTCTGGCATTTTTGCAGGATATTCAACAGCGCCAGTCTGGCACCAACAAAACTGGCACCAACAAAACTGGCACCAACAAAACTGGAGCCAGCCAGTCTGGACCGAATCAGCCTGGGACCAAACGATCCTCCCCAAAGCGATCGCTCTCTCCTCAGCCAATTCCCCTTCCCAGTTCCTCACCTTTAGCGAGTGCCCCGGCTGAACCCAGCCAATGGACCCGGCTGGAGGTGTTGCCGGGACTGGAATTGCATGTGCGCCGAGACTTTACGTTACCGACAACGACCCAAGCCCAACAAACTTTGCAACAACGGATCTGGCAATTATTACGTTCCATCACCCGACCCACACGGAGGTCTTCCAAATCATGACGATGCCTCAGCCTAAATCTCAGACGATGCCTCAAATCGACCTGATTCCCCTGCGGACAGCCGTTTGCTCGGATCAGGCAACAACCCTGGATGTGGTGGTGCGAATTACGCCCCCTGCTTTGCCCGATACGGATGGGGATCGGCCCAGTCTCAACTTGGGTTTTGTGATCGACCGATCGGGGTCGATGGCCGCAGAACGCAAGATTGACTATGCCCGTGAGGCGGTGTGCTATGCGATTGAGCAACTGTTGCCGAGCGATCGCCTCAGCGTCAGCGTCTTTGACAATCACGTCCAAACCATTATTCCCAGCACCCCGGTCAATAACAAAGCCAGTTTTGTCCGTCTGGTGCAACAAATTCGCCCCGGTAATGCAACGGCACTCCATGCGGGCTGGGTGGAAGGGGGCATTCAAGTGAGTCAGAGCATGACTGCCAAACTCAATCGGGTGATTTTGCTGTCCGATGGCTTGGCCAATATGGGGGAAACCAACTCAGATTTGATCGCCAGCGATGTGCATGGGCTAGCCCAACGGGGAGTTAGCACTTCGACGATGGGAGTTGGCAACCAGTACAACGAAGATTTGCTAGAAGCGATGGCCCGCAGTGGTGATGGCAATTACTACTACATTGAGTCAGCAGAGCAACTACCTGCGATTTTTGAACAGGAATTGCAGGGATTATCAGCGACCATGGGCAAGGCGGTGACACTGACAATCAAACCCAAAGGTGAGGTGGCGGTAGCTGATGTTCTGAACGACTTGGATGTGGAGGGACCGGGGCGATATAAGTTATCCAACTTATTGGCGGAGAACCGCTTGGATGTGGCGGTGCGGTTACAAATTCCAGCCTTGTCCCAGGGGAGTGCAACGGAGGCAATCGCCTTGTGCAATTTTTGCCTGGAATGGACGGACTCCGACCAACAGCGGCAGCAACAGCAAGTGAGCCTATGCTTGATTGCGGTTCCCCGTGAGCAATGGGATGATTTTCCCCTCAATCCTGATGTTCAACAGCAGGTGGCACTGATGATGAGTGCTAGGGCAAAACAGGAAGCGGTGAGTTTGGTGGATCGAGGTGATTATGATGGCGCAAGTCAGGTGATTCAGTCCACTAAGTCGCAAATGTTAGCCATGGATTTGCCCATGTCGGCTCCAGAGTCGGCAGCGTTAGAGGACTTGAATCAACAATTAGAACAGCGACAGTTGGCACAATATCGCAAAATGTCTTCGCTCCAATCCTACACCCAGCGATCGCGCCGCAGTGGAGGATATGCTCAATTGTTTTACGCCTATGAACGCGGTCCTCGCCGGGGAGATATCAGCCAACAAGAGATCGAGGCGATTGTCAATTCGAGCGATCGCGCCCTCTCGGCTGATGGTGCGATTTCATCCTCCATTCATAGGGCAGCAGGACCAGAGCTACTGGCGGCGTGCCGCCAACTGGGTGAATGTGCGCCAGGGGAGGCCAAAATTACTCCAGGCTTCAATCTCAGGGCTAAATGGGTCATCCATACCGTGTGCCCCGTTTGGTCAGAGACCCCCGATCAGAAAGTGATGGCGTTGATCACCTTAAAACAGTGCTATCAACGTTGCTTAGAGTTAGCAGCGGATCACGGGATTCAGGCGATCGCCTTTCCGGCCATCGGCATCGGTGCCTTGGGATTTCCCCTCGAAATCGCAACTCGAATGGCCTTTGATGTCACCAGCCAATTTTTGCGAAACAATC
>JBFRWC010000272.1:0-6577 GCA_051439365.1 Leptolyngbyaceae cyanobacterium | reverse complement strand
GAGATGGGCCACAGCTTGCGATCAGGGTGCTGATGATGGCAAGGCTGGCGGTTGGGATGAGAGATGGTTGGGTGGACATTGTTTTTCTTTAGGGAGTGGGGAGTGGGGGAGTGGGGAGTGGGGGAGTGGGGGAGTGGGGAGTGGGGGCGTGGGGGAGTGGGGGAGGGGGGGAGTGGGGGAGTTTTGCCTTCTGCCTTCTGCCTTCTGCCTTCTGCCTTTTGCCTTTTGCCTTCTGCCTTTTGCCTTCTGCCTTCTCTTCGTTATTTTCTCGTGGGTAGCGATCGCTACCCAACTGCCAGTATCCTAGATCTGAACCGGGATCACGGCAAGATGGAAGCGAATACCAGCGAGGTACCTATGGTTATAGCAAAAGAACGGGATACTCAAGTCGTTATTCTGACTGCCAACACCACGGCCTATCGGTCCCGTAGTTGGAAGCGGCTCCGGTTTGAGCTGGAGTATGCCCGTGAGAAAGGTACCACGGCGAATACTTACGTGATTCAAGCAGATCAGACGGCGGTGATTGATCCCCCTGGGGAGTCGTTTTGTCCGCTATTTTTGGAGGCGCTCCAGGCACGGCTAGATTTGACCACCATTCAGTATGTTATCGTCTCCCATATCAATCCCAACCGGGCTGCTACCTTGAAAGCGCTGTTGGATTTAGCGCCCCATCTGACGTTAGTTTGTTCTAATCTAGGGGCGAAAAATCTGGAAGTTCTGCTGCCGGATCAACCGCTCAAGATTCAGGTGATGAAGTCGGAGAGCGATCGCCTCAATTTGGGCCAAGGCCACATCCTGCAATTTTTCCCCACTCCCACCCCACGCCACCCCGCCGAATTGCTCACCTACGACCCCAAAGACCGGATTCTCTACACCGACAAGTTTTTTAGCACCCACTTCTGTGGCGACCAGGTATTTGACGAAGGCTGGGAAATGTATCGGGAAGACCGTCAGTACTATTTTGATAGCGTCATGGCTTCCCATGCCCGTCAGGTGTTGACTGCGTTGGAAAAATTGGAAGATCTGTTGCCCAGCAATGATTCTCCGGCTCCCGGTGTAGCGTTTTATGCCCCGGCTCACGGACCAATGGTCCGTTATGGCTTGGTGGAATTGACCAACTTATACCAACAGTGGAGTCAGGCCCAGCAAAATAAGTCCCTGACGGTGGCCCTGCTCTATGCCTCAGCCTATGGGAATACGGCAACGCTGGCTCAGGCGATCGCCCGTGGCATCACCAAAGCTGGGGTTCAGGTGGAAGCCATCAACTGCGAAGCTGCCGAACCCGATAGTATCAAAACGACCGTGGAACAAGCGGCTGGATTTATCATTGGCTCCCCCACCCTTGGTGGTCACGCCCCCACCCAAATTCAAACCGCCCTTGGCATTGTCCTGTCGAATGTGCCGAAAGACCGTCTTGCTGCTGTATTTGGTTCCTTTGGTTGGAGCGGCGAAGCGATTGACCTGCTGGAAAGTAAACTCAAAGACGCGGGGTACAGCTTTGGCTTTGACCCCATTCGGGTCAAATTCAAGCCCACTGACCAGACGCTCAAATTCTGCGAAGAAGCCGGTACTGACTTTGCCCAAAAGCTGAAAAAAGCCCAAAAACGCCGCCAGCCTCGTGCCCTCAATGCCAAATCTGCCAGCGGCCTTACCACAGTGACCGCCACCGAAGAAGCCGTTGGGCGGATTGTGGGATCATTGGGCATCGTCACTACCCAACGAGAGGAAGTGTCCAGCGCCATGCTCGCTTCCTGGATTTCCCAGGCGACCTTCTCCCCCCCCGGGTTTACCGTGGCGGTAGCCAAAGAAAGGGCGATCGACTCTCTCCTCTTCCCTGGTTGTCACTTTGTGCTGAATATTCTCCCCGATGGGAATCACATCCCCCTGATGCGCCACTTCCTCAAGCCTTTTGGTCCTGGGGAGAACCGCTTTGAGAACGTAGAGACCGATACCGCTGAAAACGGTTGCCCCATCCTAAAAGGGGCCTCAGCTTACTTGGAATGCACGGTGTCGAGTCGGATGGAGTGCGGCGATCATTGGGTGGTCTATTCCACGGTGCAGCTGGGTCAGGTATTAGATGCCAGTGCAAAAACGGCGGTGCATCAGCGTAAATCAGGCACACACTATTAACGAAGCGCCGTGGCCACCAGAGTAAAATAAGTTGACAGCGTATTAGAGCGTATTAGGTTTAAGATCCGTGTTCACAACATTGCCCTATGGAAACCCATGAACTGCCCAATATATTTGTCTTGGGGCTGTTTCTGATGTTTGGGGGCAGTGCCTACACCTTGGCTCCTGCTCTCCGTCTACCCCGCGCTACGCTGCTGGTTGTTGCAGGCATCATTGTCGGGCCTTCGGTGTTGGACTGGGTACCGGAAGCGATCGTTGAATTATTTCCTACAATTTCTTATATCTCACTGTCGATGATTGCCTTTCGGGTCGGGGAAGCCTTTGTTAATTTTGACTTATTGAAGGAAGGGCCGAGGGTCTTCGCTATTTCTCTGTCGAAAACGGTGATTTCAGCGGGATTAGTGTTTGCGATCGCCTACCTAATCCAGGGCGACCTGATTCTGGCCATGTTGCTAGCAGGATTAGCCCCCGCATCCGCTCCCTCCGCCACCTTGGATGTGATCAGTGAAACCAAGGCCAAAGGCCCCCTCACCGATACCATTGTCCGCGTCCTCGCCCTCGATAATGTGTTGGGGGTCATCCTCTTCACCGTTTTGTTGATCGCGGCAGAAACCCTCACGGGGCAGGGGGAAATCCAAGGGGAGGTGGTTAAGGGAGCCTGGGAAATCGGCGGGGCGATGGTGCTGGGGTTGGCGATTGGGTGGCTGATGGCCCGTCTCACTGGCCGACTCCGGGCGGGTAAAGTCAGCCTGTTGCAGATTACCGGATTTGTATTTCTCTGCGCCGGACTCGCCTATCAAATTCATGTGTCCTATCTGTTGGCCTGCATTTTCCTGGGCGCAACCGTTGCCAAAAATCGGGCACAGCCAAAGAAAAACATTTTTGCCACAGTGGAAGATATTAGTGAACCTTTTTTGGTTATTTTCTTTCTGTTAGCGGGGTGCGAGTTAGACCTCATGGCCGTACAAACCTTGGGACTGATCGGTGTTGCCTACGTTTTGGCCCGTTGCCTTGGCTTTGTGATTGGGGGGGGGCTAGCCTCTCGTTTGATTGGAGCCGCAGCGCCAGTGCAGAAACACATTGGTTGGTCTCTGTTTCCCCAAGCAGGGGTGGCCTTGGGTTTGGCCGTCGTCACCCTAGAGCGGTTTCCTGAAATTGGGGAGGTTCTCGTGTCCGTAATTGTCAGCACTACGGTCATTTTTGAACTCTTTGGCCCCACCGTTACGCGCTGGCGACTCTCCCAAGCCCAAGAAACAGAGCAAACTAAACCCGATACTCAATCCAACGACCTACCCTTTGTCCAAGTGAGCAAGTAGGGATTTGGCCCAGACTCACTGTTGGGTTTAAGCTCAAATCAGGGGAGCAGACATGGAAGGGGACACTCACTTCATGACTCGGATACGAAACTAAATCGCACAGGAGAATACCGTCAACTTATGGCTATCAAGCTAACCACAGGCCAAAAAATCTCATTGAAGAAAGAAGCACCTGGATTGAGCACTCTTTTGTTTGGGCTGGGTTGGGATTCGATTGAGAAGAAAGGGATCAAGGGGTTATTTCAGTCGGATTTTGACCTGGATATCTCAATTTTGTGCCTGGGAGACGATGACAAGATTAGCAAAAGTAGCGATGTGGTCTACTATGGCAACCCCACCCACCCCTCAGAAGCCATTTCCCATCTGGGGGATGAGTTGACGGGGGAGGGCAAGGACACCCAAGGCAAAATTTTGGTCGATAAGGATCACACCGAGACTCACGATAAGGGGACTCACGATAAAGAGCAAATTCTGATCAATCTAGCCCAGATTCCCGAAGAGGTGGCGAAGTTAATCTTCTTCGTCAATATCTACGAATGTGAGCATCGACAGCAAACCTTCGGCCAAGTCTGCAATGCCTACGTTAGCCTGATTAGCTTGGAAGAGGAAACCGAAATTGCTTGGTACAATTTGTCCCACGATTACTACAGTGACGACACAGGTATTTTGTTTGCTGAGGCTTACCGAGAGGATGGTAAGTGGGAGGTGGTGGTAGTGGGTGAGGGGGTGCAAGTCAGCAGTTTGCAACAGTTTGTGGAGCGCTACAGTTAGGGCTGAAGGGTGTTGTTAGCACCAGCGTAACGCACCGAGTATGACCGCTTGACCGTTCATTAAATGCCCATGTCCCAGAGCCATCGCCCCCCAACCAATCACAATACAAGTCCCATCTCCCCTAACCCCTGTTGCAAGCGTTCTGCCTCTGCTAGGTTTTGCTGTTGTTGATGCAGGGCGATCGCTTCTCTAAACGCCGCCATTGACTGATCCACCTGCCCCACTTTGAGTAACACCACCCCTAGGTTTTGGTACGCTTCAGCATAATCCGGTTGCAGTTGAATGGCCTGTTGGTAGTGTGCGATCGCCTCCGTCAACTGCCCCATTTGTTTGAACACCAGACCTAGATTAACGTGACCTTTGGCAAACGTGGGATCAATCTCCACCACAGCAGCAAATAATGGTTGAGCCGCTTTCAAATCCCCGGTCTTTTGCCGCAAACTACCTAGATTGTTGTACGCTCCCAGTTTCAGCACAGGCAAAATTGGCTGTTTAATCGCCGCTTGATAATGTTGCAATGCTTGAGCCATGCAGTTGGCTTTGCTGTAAGCGATCCCCAGGTGATAGTGGAGTTCATAAGCGATCGCTACCTCTAAATTGGCAACCTTTAAGCCCTTTTTTAGTAAGTCAATTCCATAGGTCGTTCGATCCATTTGTACATACAGCGCCCCCAGTTTGCTGCAAACGTAAGGATCATTAGGGTGTTCCACCAAATATCGTTCCATGGTCAGACGGGCGTTCTGGAGCTTGTTACGATTGGCGATCGCCTCTGCCCCATAGCCCTCATGCAAAATTGCCACCCCTGGTAACTCCCCTATCGTCCACTGGGGTTCACGCTTCAGAAGGTCTACTACACTGTCATCCACCATTGCGTGATAGGGGCGAGTAAATTTGATGTCGGGATGGGTCCGAAACACCCGCGACACCAGTGAGTAAGGCGATTGGGCCGCGCCAATTTCTTGCCGTACCAGATTGATCACTAAGTAATTCGAGTCTTGGTCGATCAGTGGCTGAATCTGCGTCCCTGCTGCTGGAGTCAATTGCTCGTCTGCATCCAGCACTAGCACCCAATCCCCAGTGACGTACTGGAGGGCATGATTCCGGGCCTCGGCAAAGTCGTTTTTCCAGGGATGATGGTGGATGGTGGTGGGAAACTGTTGGGCGATCGCCACCGTGTCATCGGTAGACCCCGTATCCACCACAATCATCTCATCCACAAACGGCTGCACACTGGCCAGACAATCTGCCAGCCGCTCTGCTTCATTTTTGACGATCATGCACAAACTGAGGGTGGTCATGCTCCTAGACCCAAGCTGAAAGACTGATGACCACTCTATCACAGAGACTAGGAGCATGACAGATACAGTGCATTATACTTCGCTAATCTCAGATCCCCGGTGACTTGAAGGTTACTTGAAGGTGACTTGAAGCCGCCGGGGATCTCAATCCGATGTGCAATCGACATATCGGCACGCTCAAGTTCATGCCCCGTTCAATTGGGCAAGTTGAACTTGGGCAGTGCTCCCTGTATCATCAGCCTCAAAGAACAGTAGATCGGTGCTGCTGTTGTCAATGGGACGTTGGCTTTGCCCTCCTGAAAGGAGACTGCTTCCCCTCTCCGCTGCACTCCCCAGACTAAACGGGCTTTCAGGCAATCCGCTACTAACCAGATTGCTGTTCAATCCGCTGGCAGGCAGGACGAGGCGATCGCTCTGATGATACTCAACATCCTGAACTCCATCTACTCGACCGTTACGAGTATCAATGAGGGCATCCAGATGGAGGGTATCGGCTTCGGATTGCAAGACAAGGGTGCGATCGCTCTCTCCTCCAATCAACTCATCAACGTTATCCCCAGACTTAACCCCAGGTTTCACTAGAAAAGCCACTTCAGCGGCTGCGATCGCGCTACCATCAGTACGTTGCGCTTGGGTGGTCGAGAGGATAATGTTACCGTCTCGATTTTCGCCACTGGGAGTGCTGGTGAGGGCGATCGCGCTAATGCCTGCGTCACGGATGGAGACTAGTTCGCCCGGATCGGTGATGCCGTCGGTGTTGCGATCGCGCCACACGGACAACTCAGTAAAGGCAGCATCCTGAATATCAATCTGCTGATCGTGATTGCTGTCCAGGGTGGCGAGGGCTTGCAGCCCAGTATGGGCACCGGGACTGTGATATTCGGAGAACAGTTCGGTGATATTGTTGATTTGGCCATCTCCGTTGCGATCGTAGGCCAGGAAGCCGTCTTCGGGGGATAACCATCCGGTGCGATCGCCCACCCCATCATTATCCATATCGAATGTGACTGAGGATTGATCCAAACTAATCAGTTCCACACCGTTATTATTGAGGTCTAGAAC
>JBFRWC010000271.1:0-13176 GCA_051439365.1 Leptolyngbyaceae cyanobacterium | reverse complement strand
CAGTGCCTATTGTTACAGTGGATGTTTGGGTGAGAGCCGGGGCAAGCGCGGAACCCGTCGCATGGTCAGGGATGGCGCACTTTCTGGAACACATGATTTTTAAGGGGAGCGATCGCATCCCTCCGGGCTATTTTGACCAAATTATTGAGAATCAGGGGGGCAGCACCAATGCCGCCACCAGCCACGACTACACCCACTTTTTCATCAACGTTGCCAAGCCGCACCTTGCCTTAGCCCTGGAATGTTTTGCAGAGTTGCTCTTGCGGTCGGCGATTCCCGATGACGAATTTATCCGGGAGCGCGATGTTGTTCTCGAAGAGTTGTATCAATCCTTGGATGATCCCGACTGGGTTGGATTTCAAGCGCTGATGGAGGGCGTGTATCCCACCCATCCCTATGGTCGCTCAGTGTTGGGCACCGAAGAGACCCTTTGTTGCCAATCCCCTGAGGATATGCGCCAGTTTCACCAGTACCACTATCAGCCGGACAAGATGACAGTGGTGGTGGTGGGCGATGTGGATTGGGCGGAGACCCTTGATCTGGTTACTGAGCATTTTAGTCAGTTTTTCCCGGCCCCTGATCCCATCTTGGCCCCTGAGTCTTCTCCTGATTTACAGTTCAAGCACTGTCGGCAAGAGTTGGGGCTAAGCCGATTGGAGCAAGCTCGATTGTTGATGGCGTGGACCGCACCAGGGATTACGCACCTGCGGGATGCTTACGGTCTGGATATCTTGTCGGTGGCGGTGGCTGGAGGGCGCACCTCGCAGTTGGTGCAGGAGTTGCGAGAAGAGAAGCAACTCGTGCAGGGCATTGGCAGCGATTTTTCCCTCCAGCAAGATTCCAGTTTATTTACGATCAGTGTGTGGCTAGACCCTGAACACCTGGATGAGGTAGAAGCGCTGATTTGCGATCGCCTCCATCAATTTGCCACCACGCCCATGACCGAAAAAGAACTGAATCGGTACCAACGGTTACTCTGCAACGACTATACATTCTCCACAGAAACCGGAAGTCAGTTGGCTGGGATGTACGGTTATTACAACACGATCGCCAATGCGGAATTAGCCTTGTGCTACCCTCATTATATTCAATCCTTCGGCGCAGACGAACTACAGACCCTAGCGCACCAATACTTGTCCCCTGAGTCCTATGCCGTCACGATTCTTCGCCCCATCGATCCCTAAGCACAAGCCCAGTAACTCGGTTCCGCTATCCTTGATGGCTGGTTGACGGACAAAAATTGGGGCTTGGGCGCGGAAACCGCTCCCCTACAAGGGATTGGGACAATGTAGGGGTCAGGTCTCCTGACCCAAGGCTGACTTAACCACCATGGCTGCGGGGCTCGTCATTCCCGCCTGCATCAAGAACCGTTGTTGTTGAAGGTTCCTCCAGAAAAGAGGTTTGCCCTTGCTGAGCCAGGTAGGGCAGGGGTTCCCCCTCAGACAATGCTGCTAAATTTGCCGCCATGATGGTTCGGGGCTGTTCCCCAATCACATTGGCGATCGCCTCTCCGTCCTGACCCAGAAAAACGAAGTGGGGAATACCATCCACCCGGTATTCCGCCATTTCTGGGAGCCACTTGGTATTGTCCACATTCAGCATGACAAAGTTGAGGCGATCGCCATAATCTTGCTTGAGCGCGCCTATGTCTTTCGCCATGGCTTGGCAGGAGGTACACCAATCCGCATAGAATTCCATCAGGGTCGGCTTACCATTGGTTTGGGCAAGTTCCCAAGGGGTGGATGCCTCTGCCAAAGCCGTCAAGGTATTGGGACCCGTGGGGTTGCGAATCCCCAAAAACAGCGCCACACTCAAGACAATGGCCACCAACGCGATCAGACCATTCTGCAGCTTGGTCCCAGCCGCCGTAGTGTTGGTCGTCTGAGCAGAGGAAGCGCCAGCAGAATGATTTGCAGAGGGAGGAGAAGAGGTCATAACGTTGAGATTGTTGAGATTGAATATCGGCGAGTAACACCTTACATTGTAGGGAACTGTCGAAAAAAACTCAGACCTTCGCTCCTGCTTGCTGACCGTGAAAAAACGTGTAACCCTCACCTTCCCCTATCGCTCGATTCACATGCCTGTCACTTATCGACTGGCCAAAGATTTTAACGTTGCGGCCAGTATCATTCGTGCCCAAGTGGCTCCCAACCAAGTCGGCACCCTGGTGGTGGAATTACAAGGCGATATCGACCAAATTGACGGGGCGGTGGATTGGCTGGAGTCTCAAAGAATTGAGGTGTCATCCGCCACGGGCGAAATCATCATTGACGATTTGGTCTGTGTTGATTGTGGCCTGTGTACGGGGGTTTGTCCTACCACCGCGCTGACGTTGGACCCTAACTCCTTCCGGCTCAAGTTTCAGCGATCGCGCTGTATTGTCTGTGAGCAGTGTGTTGCGAGCTGCCCCGTACAAGCCATCTCTAGCAATTTGTAGACGAAGACGATTAGAGGGTTGCCACCGCATAGACATCATTGTCTACCGTTGTGGTCATCTGAGCCTGCTTAGGATGGACGACTTGGACTGAACAAGGCGCATGATGAACCACGTAGTTACTCACACTGCCCAACAGCAGTTCTTTCAGACCGATCAAGCAGCGGCTCCCAATGATGACTAAATCTGCATCCCATTCCTTGGCACTCCGGCAGATGCGGTTGCCTGCCGGACCACTGGGCTGATCGCAAACAGCTTCAATCCCCACCGCGATCGCCTGGTTCGTATGCCAGTTAAGCCATTCCCAGGATCGATTAATAAAAACTTGGTAGTCGTTATGGTATGTACTTAAGAGAGTAGTGCTAAGGTCAGGGTAGTCATGAAATTCGGAGATGTAGGGGAATGCTGGCTGATCAGGGTCACGGTCATCCAGCACATGGATCAGCTTTAGTTGGGCTTGGGTGGCTTTAGCGAGGGCGATCGCCTCATCCAAGGCTTGGAGGCTGATGTCAGATTTATCGATGGCCACCAAAATCTTCTGTAACATAGTAGGTCTCCTTGATCTATATTTTTATCCAACATGCATTCAGCAAAATCTATCCGTGGTGAGTTGCTGAATAACTCTATATTCATAGATATAGCAAAAAAGTGGAGGGCTGCTGTCGGAGTGAAATCAGGACGATTCTGGAGAAAAACAGGGAGAACTGCCAGCCATTGGAACTTGCGTGATCTCGTGGAAGGAAAAGGCTATAAACAGTTATTGATATTACTTGATATTACTTGATGTGTACGGACTTGATTTGACATTGACTGGACTCGATGCCACCCCGGATGGAACTTAGGCGCGATCGCTCAAAATTTAGACTATGCGGATATTGTTAGTAGATGATGATGCGGCATTAATGGAAACCTTGGCGAAAAGCTTGATTCGCCAGCGTTATGCTGTTGATATCGCCGAAAATGGAGCTACAGCTCAAGAATTTTTAGCCTTATTTTCCTATGACCTCTTGGTGCTAGATATGCTGCTGCCCGATGTAGATGGGATTTCCCTCTGTCGGCAATGTCGCCATCAAGGAAAGACAACTCCAATCCTAATGCTGACGGCTGAGGATTCCAAGAGCGATAAGGTGAAAGCATTGGATGCCGGAGCCGATGACTATGTGGTCAAACCCTTTGATTTTGAGGAACTCTGTGCCAGGATGCGGGCCTTGCTGCGTCGAGATAGTCCGCAAGTAGACCCCTCGCTCCATTGGGGCCAACTCTGGGTCAATCCGACGACTTTTGAAGTGACCTATGGGGAGGCAACCATCCACACCACCCCGAAGGAATATGCCTTGCTTGCCCTGTTCCTGCGCCATCCCAGCCGTGTGTTCAGCCTAGAGGCCATTATTGAAAATCTGTGGACCTATGATGATCCCCCTAGTGGTGATGCGGTGCGGACCCACATTAAGGGACTGCGGCAAAAACTGAAGGCGGGTGGGGCACCCAAGGACTTGATCGAAACCGTATACGGGATGGGGTATCGGCTTAAAGCCTTGGCCTCAGAATCGGCAGAGACAGAGAGAGTGGCGACAGCAGAGAAGATGGGAACAGAAGCGGTGAAGATCGTCGGGCCAGAGCTTGGGGTGCGATCGCCCGTTCCCCAGGTCTCACCGCGTTCAATGGCCAACTCGTTGCCTCTTTCTTCGGAAGCTGACCCTTCGGAAACGGACTCTCCAAAAACGGACTCTCCAAAAACGGACTTTGCCGTGGCGATCGCCGACGCTTGGGCCACGCACCACGTTACCATGCAGAAACGGTTACAAGCCCTACAATCTGCCGCGTCCTCATTGCGTCAAGGCCATCTTCCCTTGTCCCTCCAACAAGAGAGTAAGACCCAAGCGCATAAGTTGGCCGGTTCACTGGGCTGCTTTGGTTTCCCGAAAGGGTCCGCCCTAGCCCGTCGCCTCGAACAAATGCTGACCACAACAACCTCGTTTGATGACCATCAGACTGCTTACTTTAGCCAGCTCGTAGACCAGCTACAACAGGCATTGCCCCAGCATCCTGAACAACAGAGGGACGCGCCCATCCCCAGCCTCCCAGAGTCAGGCGAGATGAACGTGTTTTCACCACCGCTCCACATCTTAGTCATGACGGCTGATCTCACTTTCCCCAAAAGCCTGACCGATCCGACCCTGCAAATAACCGTAGCGACCCACCTCACAGAAGCCCAGGATCTTGTTCAGCGCCACCACGACACCTTGGATGGTGTCCTGATAGAAATCACTCCAGCGAATTATGATGAATCTCTGGGTTTACTGGATGCCATCTTGGCCACAATGTCCCAAGCTCACTCAAATCTGGAACTTTCCCATTCTCCAGCGGCGATCGCAGTATTAATTGCAACGGATATCACCGATGCCCAACAGCGGCTAACGTTAGTGCAACGAGGGGGCGATCGCCTTCTGCCCGCCTCTCCTTCTCTGGGCCAAATCGTTCCTGCCCTGCAAGAAATTTTACACACGACGAGAGCCGCGTTTCGGATCGTGCTGCTGGACGATGATGAGCAACTGCTCGCCCAACTTCACTCCCTCCTGGTTCCACAGGGATGGCAACTGACCACCACCTCTCATGCGGCAACGCTGTGGAACCTTCTAGATCAGGTGCAACCCCACTTACTGGTCCTTGATGTGGAAATGCCGGACATCAATGGTCTGGATCTCTGCCAAATGTTACGGGCTGACGAGCGGTGGCGGCAACTACCAATCATTTTCCTCACAGCCCACACCGAGCCGGGAGTTCAACATCATGCCTTTGATGTGGGGGGGGATGATTTTGTGAATAAAGCGGACTTGGCGACCGAGCTGCCTCGGCGTATCCGTAATCGTCTGAAGCGATCGCCTTTTTCTCATCTTGTTCCGGTTGCCCTGTCCCCACCTCCGAAAAGATAAATCAGGTGAACTGTACTGCTACAAAAAGCATTGCCATAAAAACAGGCGTGGGGGAATTCTTCAACCAAATTCCGTAAAATTTCCCAATCATACGCTGACTTTGGTTTGCTCTCCCCATATAATTACTCTTGCATCCGGGTTCAAGCTACTGGTTTAGAAAAAAAAGCAGTACACTGAGAAGACAATAAGGCACAAAGAGATTGGTTGCTGGCATGGCGTTAAAGATTGATCAAGGGCTGTTTAGCAGTGATTTTACCGACCACCACGCTGTTTTAGGGGTGTCTGTTGACGCGGAACCAAAAGATATCCGGAAGCGATATCTTAAAATTGCGCGGCGACTTCACCCTGATAGCTCCGCGCTCAAAACAGATGCAGAAAAGCAATTGGCCCACGAGTTGCTGTCCAAACTGGTCAATCCAGCGTACGAAAAGCTCACCCAGGAAAAGGACCAAGCGGAGTACAATCTCCTCCTGAAGCTCAAGGGGAAACAAGCCAGTCAACAGCAAGAAACTATTGTTTTAACGACCCAGACCGCAGGGAAACTGGCAGGGACCGCCAATTTTTCCTCGGAGTATGCGACAGCCTTAAATCAACTATCGTCCAAGCAGTATGACAGCTTAGACGAGACTCTAGACATCACGGGGCAAATTAGTGAGCTGAACTTGGTTTACCTCATGAAGCAAGCCCAATCTGGAGGGGTTCGACCGCCATCTACGTCTGCCCCTGCCCCCACCCCTTCGTCGCCTCCAACTGACGGTCCTCCGACCGCTGGGACGACTGCTCCACCTCCTCCATCACCGCCCCGACCTCCGGGAAATAAGCCTTCGCGGGAAGAAATTATCAAACGCTATATCGACCGATCGATGACCTATGAAGGCCAAGGGAATCTCCCTGAAGCGATTCGGGAACTGCGAGAGGCGCTCAAGTTTGAGCCAAAGAGTGGAGAATGCCATAGTCGGTTGGGCAATGTCTATATGAAGGCAAAACAGAATACAATGGCCAAGGTTCACTTCAACCAAGCCCTAAGGCTCGATCCGAACGATACAATGGCCCAAGCGGCGATGAGACGTTTGGACCCCAGTGCTAAAACTGGCCCCGCAAAGCAACCCAATGGCAAATCTACTACAGATAAAAAGACCAAAGGCAAGGACAAAGCAGGAGGAGGGTTGTTTGGGTTGTTTGGGGGCAAGAAAAAGTAGATCTAGGGTTGTCTTAGAATCTCAGCATTCCTTCTTCACAAAACTTCTTTACCAATAGACATTAAATCAATGGTGTATCAACCTCCAATCGGGGCGCGGGATTTATTTCCGTTGGATGTAGCCCAAAAGCAGTGGATTGAAGAACGGCTCCATCAAGTCTTTCAGCGCTGGGGCTATCATCAAATGATTACGCCAACGTTGGAGCGCTTGGATACGCTGGTGGCGGGGGGAGCGGTGAATCCGGCAACGGTGATCCAACTCCACGATACCAACAATGATGTCCTTGGATTGCGGCCAGAATTAACGGCATCGATTGCGCGGGCGGCGGTGCCTCGCTTGGCGGAGGTGGCCTTTCCCCAACGCCTGTACTATCACGCGAATGTTTTTCGGCGGCTAGGCCAGGGCACGCGACAACGGCAACAGGAGTTATATCAATCCGGAGTGGAATTGCTGGGGGCGGGGGGGGCGATCGCCGATGCGGAGGTTATCTTGCTCTTGGCCGATTGTCTGAATACCTTGGGCCTGGATCAGTGGCATTTGACCCTGGGGGAAGCCGAACTGACGCGATCGCTCCTAGCTCCTTTTCCAGAGGAGTGCCGGGATGCAGTGCGGGGAGCGATCGCCCAATTAGATCGCCTTGCCCTAGAAGCCATGCCTCTAACCGATAATCTGAGGCAATTAGCGACTACCCTATTTGACTTGCGCGGCACCCCCAAGGGCGTGTTGCAAGCCCTTTCGAGTCTGGACCTGCCATCCGAGGGGCACACTATTGTTCAAACCCTTAAAACCCTCGTTGAGATGTTGGAGGCAAGTGGGCGCAACCATCCGTCCTGCCACATTCCCTCGTTCATCCTTGACCTGAGTTTGATTCAAACCTTTGACTACTACACAGGCATCGTCTTTGAGGTGATTAACCAAACCTCCACAGGCTACAACGTACTTGCTCAGGGGGGGCGCTATGATACCTTGTTATCCCTTTACCATCCCCAAGGTGAGGGTGTTCCTGGGATTGGATTTGTCCTGAATATGGACGATGTGCAACGATTACTCGCTCCCAAGGGACAAATCCCTCAGAGTACGCCTGCCACTGATTGGTTGGTGGTCCCTAAATCCGCTGCCGCCGTTGCCCCTGCCTTTGCCTATGCCCAGCGGATTCGAGAATCTGTGAATTTGGTGCGGGTAGAAGTAGAACTGCAACAATGGCCGGCCAATAAGATGGACACCGTTCGTGCCCAGGCAAAACAGCGACGAGTCCAACAAATTGCCTGGATTGATGAGAATGGAACGCCAGAGATTGAGGCTATCCATTAGCATGGCTCGATTTTTTGTGGGCGGCTCCACCGCACCTACACCCAAAACTTTTGAAAGGTCACTTCTCCCGTAGGTTGGGTAAAGCCCAAAGGGCATACCAGAAAGGCGGCAGCGTAACCCAACAAAACCCTGACTAGTGTTGGGTTATGGCCAAAGACAAGGCGACGCTAACGTTACCCCAATCCAACCGACGCAAAGATCTTTTGTCAGTCGATCAGGTCTTAAAGGCTGCTTTGATATTTTGAGAAAATTTCTGCTCCATTTTTGTCATCCAGCTAAACGGAAACCCCGCGTCTCGGTACAAGTGAGCAGGAATTTTATCCTTAATTTTTTCGTGTAACTCTGGCAGCTTACTCCAGTGGAGTCCGCATTGCAGGTGATGAGCCGTGTGGTATCCCAGGTTGCAAGTGAAAAAGTTGTACCACCGATCGGTGATGTTGTAGCTGGCTTGATAAGGGTCTTGCTGATCTAGTCCAGCGTGATGGTCATACGTGACGTAGACAACCATCAATAACAGCCCAATCATTGGAATCACGAAAATAATCAATGTGTTGATCCAGTTGATCGAGAACAAGATGCCCAAAATTAATCCGGTGAAGACCATATTCTGAATCAGTTTGTTGCGCGATCGAGGGTATCGCGCCCCAACCTTGATCGCTATGGGATAAGCCATGAGACTCACCTTCAGCGTATATTCTAGACGAGACATGCACTTCCCTTGAGGGGTTTTCCAGGCAGACTCATCTTTGGACTGATCTAAGTAGTTAAGATGGTGTCCGAGCGTATGGTGCAAGACCCATGCTTCTCCTACAATTCCTGTGTGCAATCCCATGACCAGTTCGATGAGGCGATTGGCCCAAGGAGCAGTAAAAAAGTTGGAGTGTTGGTGATTATGATTCCAACTGCAAATCCACCCTTTGACGTTGAGGCTTAAAATTAGCCAGACAATCGGGAATAATACTGACGGGCTAAATAGGAAAACAATTAGGTCTATTCCAAATATCAGGAATGTGATTGTGATGGGATAGTAATCAATTCTTTTTTTGACGAGCATGCTTTAGGTCGAGTAAGTGGGGGGTTCAACACCACAAATATGGGTCGAAACCTGGCTCAATTTTACAGTGCTATGCGTCTTGTGACTCAAATAGAGATCAAGTTTCTGAGCGGTTGGAGGGTGTCAAGCCACGCCAAGGGACTGTGCGATGCTCTCAACGTGATGAACCCTCTCACCCTTGCCCATGAGCTGAGACCAGTTTCTGAAAGTCGAGTAATGCCTGTTGATGACGTTCTCCGGCAACCCAGGTGAAGTCATTGTGTCCGGCCTCCTCGACCCAGAGAGAGAGTTTAGGGTCGGGAGCTGCCTGATAGAGGGCTTGACCGTGGCTAATGGGAATGGTTTGATCCGCTTCACCATGCATGACCAGAACCGGGCAACGCACTTGGTCCAGTTTATCCAGATTGGGAAACTTATCGAAGGGGAGGATGGGGAAGGGCACGACTACCCGGAAAGCGGAGGTGAAGGTACTTTCCAAAATCAGACCCGCAACCGAATAACGAGTCGCCAGATCTACGGCTGATCCGCCTCCCACGGATCGACCATAAAGGATAATTTGATTGGGGGGAACATCGAGTTCTTGCGTTAGATAGCGGTACGCGGCCTCTGCATCTTGATAGGCATTGCGCTCACCGGGCTGGCCATCACTGGTACCATAACCCCGATAGTCGTAGGCAAAAACACTAAATCCCCAGCCCTGTAGCCGCTCCAAAAAGGACTGGACCTCACCCAAATCTTCGGCATTACCGTGAACATATAGCAAGGTGTATTGGGCTTGGGGATTGGGCAGATAGGTTGCCGAGATGGACTCAGCTTCGTTGACCGAAACTTTGACAATATCAGCCGTGTCTTGATAGCTAGCTGGTTGAGGCAGGAAAATCATACTGTCGGCACGGAAAAAGACATACAAGGCGAAGCTACCATAGATGAGCAAGAGCGATCGCCCCAGTCGTTGCCAACTCCATTCCCCAACCAGTAGTTTTTTGAGTGATGAACGTTGCATCGTGATTTCTCACCTATATCTCTAACCCTCTTGCTAAAGTTTAATCATTTTAGTGGTGCAGAAAAGTCTTGAAGCCCCTTTTTTTTGTTTTGCAAAAGGTGGAGGAGTCCAACAAAAGCCCGACCAAGGCGGTGTTCCTGAAGGGGCTGATTGTTTATGTGATTGAGTTATTTCGTTATAGCCGATTAACCTGGATTATTCATGAGTGTGTCATGAATAATCCAGGCCTAAGTAGCTGGTTGACTGACAAAAATTTGGGCTTGGGCGCGGAAACCGTTCCCCTACAAGGGATTGGGAGAATGTAGGGGTCAGGTTTCCTGACCCAAGGCAGGGATAAGGTTGTCGGCAGTTTTGTCAGTCAATCAGCCTAAGTAGTTGGCTCGAATAAATCCGAGAAATTGCTGCTCACTAGGAAAGGGGCAAGTAATCCATGCGTAATATAACCTAAAACTAGGGGCATGATGCGATCGCCACGAACTCGATCAACTTCGTTGTGGAACGGGACTATTCCTTGGTGCCAATTGATACCGAGCAATTGTTCTCGCTAAAATTAGCTAAGGCTACGAACCATGAGCCCCAAGGAAAAACCGGAGGAAACGACCATGGCCGAGATTCAAATTGCCATTGAGGGAGCAGGAGCCGCTGCCGCTGCTGCTGAGTTATTTGGTTTGGAGGAGATGGATGGCAGCTATCAGCTCAGCGATGCGGTGAGTAAAGATGGCACCGTTGCCGTGATTGGAACAGTGGTGGGCATTACTGTGGGAGCCATGACCATTGGGGAAAAGCTGCACAAGTGGTACCAAGGCTATCGGGCTAAGGACCAAGGACAGCGCATCGAAAAAGTACTGATTGTCACCCCCACGAGCCGTTTACTGTTTGAAGATGCCACCATCGAAGAGATTGCCGCTGCCCTCAAACCGTTGGCGAAATAATGATCATGACCGTGCCCCAACCCACTCATCCTGTTCTCCATATTGACCTGCGGCCCAAGGGCGATGACCATGTCACCCTGCGCTACGGCTGGGAAAATCTGAATCGTCACGAAGCCCGATCGCTCCCTCTGACTGAGATTGAGGACTTAATCGCACTGGTGGAACGAGATTACTACGTTGAGTTTTTACCAGAAGACTTTGCCACTACGGGACAACGGCTGTATCGGTGGCTGGATGGGACGGATCGGTGGTTGGAACGTACCTTACGGGAACGGCCCCGTGAACCGCTGGTGGTTCTCGCCATTGCCGCCCAGGGACCGTTGGCTCATTTGCCCTGGGAAGTGCTGCACGATGGCAAAGATTTTCTGGTGGCGAAACGGCGACCAACGGTGGTGCCGATGCGGTGGTGTTATGGCAGTCCGGATGATCCGGTGCCCTTGGGGGCGGATGATGAGGATCGGCGGCAAAATCGAGCGCTGAATCTGCTGTTTATGGCGACCGCTCCGGAGGGGGTGCAGCCGGAACTCCAGTTTGAGCAGGAGGAAACCCGGATTCTAGAGGCGACCACCAAGCAACCGTTGTTTTTGCAGGTGGAGGAAAGTGGTTGTCTGACCCAGTTGCAAGACCTCTATGCCAGTCAGCCAGAGGCCACGTTTGATGTGGTGCATATTACGGGTCATGCCAGTCATGGGGAGGCTGGTCCCTTTTTCCTGACGGAGAGCGAGATTGGTGCCCGTGAGGATTCCAGCGCTGAGGACATTGCCGATGTGTTTGGCTTTTGCTGGCCGCGACTGCTGTTTCTGTCGGGCTGTCGCACGGGAGAACGGATGGAGCGGGGGGATGTGCCCTCGTTGGCGGAGGCGTTGATTGCTGAGGGGGCGGATGCGGTGTTGGGCTGGGGTCGCCCGGTGTTGGATACGGATGGTACGGCGGCGGCGGCAGCTCTGTATGGGGAATTGGCGGCGGGGAAATCCCTGGCGGAGGCCCTGGCGCTGACAGTGCAAACGTTGTTGAAAAATCAGGCGCGGGACTGGCATCTGCTGCGGTGCTATGTGGCGAACGTGTTGCCCGGTGCGTTGGTGACACCCCTGAAAACCCGTGGTCGCAAGTCTGCCCCCAAGCCCTCGGTAGCGAGTACGTTTTTAGACCCCCAGGGGTTGGTGAAAGTCGCCACGCGGGACAGCTTTGTGGGGCGGCGGCGACCCCTACAGCACTGTTTGCGGGTGTTGCGTGACCCTAGTGCCGAGGAGTTGGGGGTGGTGATTACGGGGATGGGGGGCTATGGCAAAAGCAGTCTTGCGGCCCGGTTGTGCGATCGCCTGCCGGAGTTTGAGCGGCGGGTGTGGATTGGGGCAGTGGATGAGGCGGCGCTGACGAGTAAGCTGGCGGACTGGCTGGATGATGGCAAGCTGCGGCAAATTGTCACCGATGACCAGGAGGATCTGAAGTATCGACTGCGGCAGGTGTTTCGGGCTTTGGAAGATTTGCCCACACCACCCAAACCGTTGTTGCTGGTGCTGGATGATTTTGAGCGAAACCTAGAGGAGGACTGCACTCGGCTCAAATCCTCGGTGGCCGACTGGTTGGTGGCGTTGCTGGATGCCATTGCTGACACCGATGCGCCCCACCGTGTGCTGATCACCAGTCGCTATCGGTTTGAATTTTCCCGCTGGGGCAAGCTGTTTGAGCAGCCGATCGCCAAGTTTAAGGCGGGGGATTGGCGGAAGAAATGTGCACAATTGGGGGCGTTTGCGGCTAATAGTGAGGTGCCAGAGGAACAGCGGGAACGGGCGTTGCAACTAGCGGATGGTAATCCCAGGTTGGTGGAGTGGCTGGACAAAGTTCTGCGGGGAGAGGCAACACTGAGGGAGTGGGAAGTCGGTGGTTCGACAAGCTCACCAACCGAGCAGAAAATTGTTGATGTGGAGCAAATCCTAACTCAATTGGAGGAGAACCCAACGGAGTTACGGGAGCAGGTGTTGGCGCGGGAATTGCTGGCGCAGATGGATGGGACAATGCGGGAAATGTTGCAGCGGGGGCGGGTGTTTGAGTTGCCTGTGCCGTTGGCGGCGTTGCGGCAGGTGAGTGAGGGGGTGAGCGGGTTGGAGGGGGTGATTGCCAGAGCGCTGGCGTTGGGATTACTGGAAACGGATCGACCCAACCCGGACCCGACCCAAGGGGATGTGCCTGTGCGGGTGCCAAGGGTGTTGCCGTTGGATGCGGTGACGGATGAGGCGCTGGCGGCAGCAGCGGCACGGGTGCTGTATCAGATGTGGTGGGAAGACGCGGAGAGTTCGACGGAAGCGCAGA
>JBFRWC010000270.1:0-18687 GCA_051439365.1 Leptolyngbyaceae cyanobacterium | reverse complement strand
ACCAAGGTGAGGATATTTTTCGGATGAAGGGCATTCTCAACCTTGCTGGAGAAGACAACCGTTTCGTCTTTCAGGGAGTGCATATGACGTTTGATGGATGCCAGGACCGCCCCTGGGAACCAGATGAACCCCGCAAGAATGAGGTGGTTTTCATTGGCCGCAATCTGAAACAGATGAACTTGGCAGAAAACTTTCGGGCTTGTTTGGTGGAATAGCGATCGCAATTTTGGATTTTGGGTTGATTCCACACGGTAGGACTGACGCTTAAGCCGAATAGCATCATGCACCTGATCAAGTAGTGTCTTTGGACAGGGGTGAGAGGATTATGTGGAATAAATCTGTATTAATACTTGATGAACAAAGATTAACCACTGGTTGACTGACAAAAATTGGGGCTTGGGCGCGGAAACCGCTCCCCTACAGGGGATTGGGACAATGTAGCCTTGGGTCAGGTCTCCTGACCCAAGGCAGGGACAAGGTTTTAGGCAGTTTTGTCAGTCAATCAGGATTAACCATTTGGCCAGTCCAATTGAAGAGGAGATTATACTGAATTCTTTCCACCTAATTGCCTTACAGGGTGATTAGGTGGAAAATTCTACCTAATCACCCCATTTGAAAGGGAGGCTAAAATATTTCACCAAATCAGCCATATCGGAGGATTCAACAGAAAGCTTTTCTCTAGATAAAATTATGCGCACGACTCGAAAGTCGTTCGGGAGAGTTGGAAAGGATTCGTTAGGAGCTTAAGATGGTTTCAGAGCATAAACCAAGTCAGAAGGTTACAAATGTTCCAAACTTAGATCCGCTAAGTAATTTCTTAAGCAGTAAATTGCACTTAAACTACATAAGTGCAGGCTCTATTTCTCTTACCTATACACTATTTTTGTATGGATATCTTATCATATTAAATGATGAATTAAATTTTCGCAATATTTTTGCATTGGCTTTTCGATGTATCTTGTTCTCATTACTCCCAGTAATATATTTATGGTCTGGTCAAGCAATTTTTAGATTACTGAGCAACCTTGCTGAAGTGAAATCTCTAGAAGTATCTGAGGAAGACTGGCGCATTGTAAAAACTTACTATAAAAAGAGTAAAATATTGCATCTCTGTAGTGTTTTCTTTGCAGTTCTTCATAGCTCTTTGTTTGGCTTGCTTATTTTCTCTCCTAATCTTTCAAGATGGGAGTATGCTAGTGCCCTCATTAAAATAGTTGCTGTTGGAGTGAATACTATTTTTAGCTATATGCTCTTTTCTTTGCTGATTACACTCATTCTAAATGTTAAGTTCTTACACAAGTTTTTTGTTGATAAATCTCTTAAAGTGAAGTTGCTTCATCCAGATAGATGTGGAGGTCTTAGGCCATTAAGTCGTTACACCCTATACAGTGCATATGCGGTTGCAGTTGTTGGAGGCATGATTGGCTTGTCAGAATATATGATTATAAGTGGTCCTGCCCAGTCAGCCAGTTCACCAACTAGTCTATCATTACTAGAATTAGTATTCCCCAGTCAGTTTAATTTTATTTGGTTTTTACATTCTTTGGTGATTGCATATATTTTCTTGTCTTTAGTAATTTTCTTTGGGCCTCTTCTCGTGGTACATAGAGAGATGTTAGAAGCAAAAGAAAATCTTTTAAAGGATATTTCCAATCAATTTCAGGCTGATTATGGCAATCTTAAAATGTTGCTCAATGAAGACAGCTCAACTTTGAGAGAGCAAGTTGAAAAACTTAATCAACTAGATGCTATTTATTCTCGAACCAATACATTTCCAGTTTGGCCATTTGATATTCAGACTTTAAAGAAATACTTGCTTTCTGTTGCCGCCCCTCTTCTTCCTTCTATATCTGCTTTTATTGCCAGTTTTTTGCAAAACCTGTTATCACAGATAGTCGCATAGCAGGGGCGATCGCAACAATAGTCTGTTCACCGCCCAACACCTTGCAATACCAGCCACATCGCTCTTGTTGAAGCCCGGATTGGATACGATATCTCTAATGGAGTAGCGGTGCGCGATCGCCCTCTTTCCCCTTGATCACATCGGTTCTGGGCAGCAATGCCAGCTTTGCCTTATCCCACAGAAGCTGTCGAATGAGCAAACGAGCAATTGATGGGATGTTGAAGGACATATCCCTCCTGCAACCATGCAAACCACCATTCAAGATGCGGTGCAAGAACTAACTGGACCTCGCGAGGGATCGAGTCACTCTGAAAGCAGGTCATCCAAATCATGCCCCCATCGAGTGTCCAGCTACACAGGTCTCAGTGCAGGCGATTAACTGGTATGTGGTGAGATGACAGGCAATTAGTTCCAAGGGTAGGGTGAACAGATCCATCCACAGACTAGTCAAATGGCTCATTTCATCGGAAAATGGGAAGTGGAGAGTTTAATTAATGAGACGCAGTTATATTTTCTGACGGGAGTTAAACATGGATATTCGGGTTGTCGTCGTATTATTGCCCATTGCGATCGCGGCTAGTTGGGCGCTGATCAACATTGGTCGAGCCGCTATTGGCCAATTTCAGCAGTTTTTAGATAACTAAGTCGGCTGCCAGCATCATTTGGGCTCAATCAATCCCCAAGTCAAGTCAACCTCCAGAGGTGTACGTGCTGGCCGCTTACAGTTTAATAAATGAGTAGACTGTTGGGGATGTAGTGTCACTACTCCCTATTTTTTGTGATATCCTCATGTTGGCAGTTGAGCAGCTCAGCGCTAAGCAGGACAACATAGCTCCAAGCAGAGTAGAGACCATTCAGCAAGGTCCAAGATATTTGAAATTGCAACGACACTATTGCAAAGTGTAGGACTTAATAGAGCAATGTTAAGTAGATGATCCCAAGCCGCCTTAATCTTCTTATACTGAGCGTAATCGAATCTATGGTCTGTTCTACGGACAAGGAGGTCCCACGATGAGCCATAAGTATGAGGTGTTTGTGGATATCTGTGAATTTGATGCACCAACAAGTTCCCACTCCCATCTCCATTCTGCCCGCTACGAAGTTGATGCTGAGTCAAAATACACTGCTAATTCCACGGCACGAGGTCGAGCCGCGTCTGAATACCCCCAAGCGACGGAATATGATGTTAGGGTGACCCGCATCCTAACATAGTTGTTCCTCAACCGATTACGTCAGTTGATATCCCGTTCGTTAATATGATTCTGGTTAATCAAGGTCAATCCTCCTGCTTCTCTTAGCAGCAATTATCCAGTTGACCGAACAATTGGAAGAAGTCAAGCAATGCTTGGCTTCTTCTTTTGCATAGAAACATGACATCAGCGATGTCAGCCACTTGGGATCACGTCAGCCACTTGGATTTCCTGGCAATATGTCAGAATAGAGGGAAGCAAGGGCTTCAGGATTTGCCTAACGAAGAATCGCATTGGGGAGTATCATCTGTGAAAAAAAACATACTTGTGATCGAGGATGAAACCCACGTCCGAGAACTGTTGGTTGATCTACTTAAAAATGAAGAATTTCGAGTGTTGAGCGCCAGGAACGGAAGTGATGGTTTACACTTGGCGAAAGAACACCTCCCTGACCTGATTGTCTGCGATATTCTGATGCAGGGTTTAGACGGGTATGAAGTGCTGCGGCGGTTGCGCCAGAGTTTGCCAACAGCAGCGATCCCCCTCATTTTTCTCACGGCCAAAACAGGGCGGATGGGGTTCCGACGGGCGATGGTCATGGGGGCTGATGACTATATTACCAAGCCGTTTACCTGTGATGAATTGTTGGATGCAGTTCGTGCTCGTTTGAAGAAACAGGTAATCATCAAACAAGCCTGTACGATGCATGACCCGTTGCAGGCTCCTGTTGCTGAAGCCAATCGCTCTAGTCAGGCCAACCTCTGCATTCAACCTCATATCCGCGAATCCCATTTATATCAGGCATTGGAGCGGGGTGAGTTTGAACTGCATTACCAGCCCCAATTTGCGATCGATTCTAGCCAGCTAGTGGGGGCTGAAGCTCTGATCCGATGGCGATCGCCCCAGTTTGGCATGGTCGCGCCCACCGAGTTTCTGACCTTGGCGGAAGAAACCGGGTTTATTGTGTTGTTGGATCAGTGGGTGATTCAAACCGCTTGCGCTCAAGCCAAAGCTTGGCAAGATGCGGGACTACATCCGTTACGCATCGCCATTAATATTTCTAGCTTGCAATTTAATCATCCCCACCTGATGGAGCGGATTGAGCAAGTACTAGTCACTACGGGACTCCAACCCCAATGTTTGGAGATTGAGCTAACGGAATCACTCTTGGTGCAGGATGTGGAGAGAACGATTCATCGCCTCCAGGATCTGAAGCAACTGAATGTTCAAATTGCCATTGATGATTTTGGCCTGGGTTATGCGTCCCTGAGCTATTTCCAACACTTTCCTTTTGACATCATTAAGCTGGATCAATGCTTTGTCCGCAATGTGAGTGGGAATGCCACCAATGCAGCGATCGCCACAGCCGTCATTCAGATGGCCCATAATTTGCACCTAGTTGTGGTTGCGGAAGGTGTCGAAACCGAAGCAGAACGTCAATTTCTCCTGGAGCATCAGTGTGATGTAATCCAAGGTTACTTGATGAGCCATCCCCTTTCAGCACCAGACTTTGAACGGTTTCAACAGCAGACGGTCAACTCACCTTTACCGATTGTTAAGATGAGTTCTTGTCAGAAGTGACCCACTTGTGGTGCGTTACGCTGGCGCTAACGGTACCCTACAGCGATTTGAGATCCTACAGTACAGTAAAGACGCTAGGGTGAGATAGACGCAGTGACGTTGGATGAAACATTGGGCAAGGGGCGGACATTTTCCATTGACTTGACGGCTTGGGCAAATCGATCAACATTGAAGCGATAGCCTACATTCCGCACCGTCTGAATCACGTTGGGCTGGCGCGGATCGGCCTCAATTTTTTTCCGGAGTGACAAAACGTGGGTATCGACAGTACGATGATTATCAATCGCATCAGGCCATGCGCGCCGTAACAATTCAGTTCGGCTCAGGGCAGTTCCCCCTGCTTGAGCTAAGACGTAGAGCAAGCTAAACTCTTGGGGCGTGAGATCGACAAACTCGTTATTAAGCCGGACGCGCCGATGAACTAAATCAATGTTGATGTCTCCATAGTTGAGAGAAGCAGGAGCGGCAACGGGGCGATGGCGACGCATTAATGCTTCCACTCGTGCGAGTAGCTCTTGCATTCCAAAGGGCTTGGTTAAATAGTCATCTGCTCCTGCTTTCAACCCAGCCACAATGTCCGCCTCCGTCGTGCGAGCCGACAAGATTAAAACTAGGCTGGAAGACTGCACTCGTAACCAACGGCAAAATTCAATGCCATCCCCATCTGGCATGTCTGAATCTAGGATCACTAGGTCAACTTGGTGATTTCTCACCACTTCCCTAGCTTGCCTTAGATCAGCACACTGCCGGACAACGTAACCCACTTGCTGCAAATGCCAACCGAGTAGCGATCGCAAGTGCGGATTTCCCTCAACAATCTGGACATGATTGAAACTCACAACGCACTAAAATCCTTTCCAGAGTACTTGTGCTAGAGTAACAAAGCTGCTAGGAGGGTTTTGTAACCAAAGCTACGCGGTTCATTATCGCCGTCAATGCTTGGATTTAAATCGGTTTTCAGCCCTGATTGTCCGGACGCTTGTCCAAGCAACTCTCGTTATGCCCCTAAAGACTGGCCGCTGAAAAATGGCTCCGGGGATTATAGCTTCGGTTCGCCTGCAACTTTTCGTAATATTCTCGTTCTAAGTTGCTGATAGTTTTGGGCGGAGTAATAATCGCAGTCACCATTTGATCGCCGCGATCGCCCTTGGGCGTGGGCCAGCCTTTGCCCCGCAGACGAAGGGTTTGCCCGGAGCGAATGCCTGCCGGAATGTTCATGGTCACGGGTCCATCCGGGGTCGGGACTTCGATTTTGCCCCCTAACACCGCTTCATCTGGGGTAATGGGCAGTTCACAACTGAGGTGATCCCCCTCAAAAGCAAAAACCGGGTGGGGTTTGAGTTGAACAATCAAGTACAAATCTCCCCGCTGCTTGGAGAAAGGGTCCATGCCGCCTTTGCCCCGGACCCGGATACGGCTGTTGGGTTTGGCTCCGGGGGGAATACGAACTTTGATCACTTCGGACCCCAGTTTCAGATTTTGCTGGACACCGCGAAAGGCTTCGGTAAACGTAAGCGTGATCGGGGATTCCACATCTTGTCCACCGGATTGTGTCCCATGCCCGTAGTCGCCAAACCCAAAGCCTCCTGGGGCAGATTGGCTCGTCCGGGTCCGAGGGCGGGTGCCAAAGCCTGCTCCGGGTGCGCCGCCAGGGGGATTGTTGCCAAAGCGCCCCAGCAATTCATTGATAAATTCATCAAAACTGCCATAGCGACCAAAATCGAAGTTGTCAAAGTTGGTGCCTGCGGTTCCGGCTCCACCGGGCCAGCCTCCGGTATTCCCTGCTTGCTTCCAGTATTGGCCGAACTGATCATATTTACGACGCTTGTCTGTGTCTGACAGCACTTCGTAGGCTTCGTTGACATCTTTGAACTTAGCTTCGGCGACTTTGTCCCCAGGATTCAAATCCGGGTGATACTTGCGAGCCAACTTCCGATAGGCTCGCTTGATGTCGTCTGCACTTGCACTTTTACTGACCCCTAGCACCGAGTAATAGTCTTTGAAGTCGGTTGCTGCCATGTTTTTTCGCTACCTCATGCCGGATACCGCACATTTTAAACTATCAATTTCTTCAGTAGGGGTGGGTTCGGTTTTTGCGATGGGGGCGATCGCAATTTCCACACCTAGAACTCGCCTAGGGTTTACGCAGAAGCGGGCTTGTTAGCCTTCACGCATTAACCCTCACTCATCAACTTGATCAGATCATCAGTGGAAATCTTGCCGCTCATATCAGTTCCATCCAACAAACTGTCAGCCAAATCTCGCTTTTGGTGGTGGAGCGCAACGATTTTTTCTTCGATGGTGTGCTGGGCTACCAGGCGGTAAATGGTGACGGGGCGCTTTTGGCCAATGCGATGGGCGCGATCGCTGGCCTGGTCTTCCACTGCCGGATTCCACCAGGGGTCCATGTGGATGACGTAATCGGCAGCAGTGAGGTTGAGTCCCGTGCCCCCAGCCTTAAGGCTAATCAGGAAAACGTCTCCGTCTCCAGATTGGAAGGCATCCACCCGTTGCTTTCTGGCCTTGGCAGGAGTGCTGCCATCCAAGTACTGGTAGTGAATGTTCTTCTCATCGAGATAGTTCCGAATAATCGTGAGATGATCGACAAACTGACTAAACACCAAGGCTTTGTGGCGGTTTTCCAGCAATTCTTCCAAGACTTCGCCAAAGACTTCCAGCTTGGACCCCATCAGGTCGGTTTCCGGCAGAATCAAGCGGGGGTTGCAGCACATCCGGCGCAATTTCATAATTTCTGCCAGCACTTGCAGATGTTTTGTGCCAGCATTTAAATCCTGATTGGTGTCACTGAGGCGATCCACCGCTTCCCGTCGCAGGGCTTCGTACATGGCCATTTCTTCTTTGCTCAGTTCCACTTGCAACGTGATTTCAGTCCGGGACGGCAACTCGTCGAGGACTTGGTTTTTAGTACGGCGGAGGATAAAGGGACTGATCAGCTTTTTGAGGCGGGTGCGGGCGTACTTGTCATTGTCCCGTTCGATTGGGTAGGCAAACCGCTGATTAAATTTATCCATTGACCCCAGTAACCCAGGGTTAATAAACCGGAACAGGTTCCACAATTCTCCTAAATGGTTTTCAATTGGGGTGCCTGTCGTTAGCACCTTAAAGCTGCTATTGAGCTGCATGGCAGCTTTGGAGCGCTTAGTATTGGCGTTTTTGATCGCTTGGGCTTCGTCCAGAACAATGGTTTGCCATTCAACTCCTGCTAGCATTGCCGCCACCTCATCCTGTTGCAGCAGACCGTAGGTACACACCAGCATATCGAACGGCTTGAGGTTATCAAGGAGAGTTTGGCGATCGCCACTGCCAAACTGCATGGGGTTCAGCGTCGGCGCGAACTTCTGGGCTTCGCCCATCCAGTTCATGCCCACGGAAGTGGGAGCAATAATCAGGGTTGGCCCGTCTGGGGCACGGGTGAGAATGACTGACAGCGCTTGCAGGGTTTTGCCCAAGCCCATGTCATCCGCTAGACAGGCACCCACGCCCCAGTAAGCCAGCCGGGACATCCACTCAAAGCCGTCTTGCTGATAATCTCGCAGATCCGCCTGCAAGGTCGAGGGCAACTCCGGTTCAAAGGATTCCATCTCCCGAATTTTCTTCACTGCCTGTTTCCAGTGCTTATCGGCTTTGACATGTTCCATGTCCTCAAACATGTCATCCATCGCTAGGGAGGCTAGGGGATGGAATCGCAAGCCATCGCCGTGTTGTTCGGCAAAAGAGCGCATTTCGTCCAAGCGCTTGCGAAATTCATTGGTCAAGGCCACAAACTGACCGTCATCCAGTTGAATAAACCGACTGGTAGTTTGCTCCAGCAAGGCCAACAGTTGCCGCATGGTCAGCACATTCTGGTCATCCAGTTTTAACTCACCCGTGGCGGCAAACCAGTCCTGTTGCTGGCCAATGTTGAGATGGAACTGGCCAAATCCAGCCCGGTGACTCACCCGCATGGTTTCCCCTTCCGGCCATTCCACCACCACCCCTTCGCCCAAATCTTGCAATTCACACAGCAATTCCAGGCAGTCTTCGGGATCTTGCATCAACCATTCGTGTTCGGTTTCACCGTAACGGGCCAAGGTTGGGCAGCGAGTAACGGCAGCGAGGGCCAAATCTTGCTCCAGTTGTAAGTTGCGGTTGGTTTGCAAGCGCTGCCCCTCAATTTCTGTTACCACATTCTTGCCGCCACTCCCCGGCGCGTAGTAGGGTCCGGCTTCAGAAAAGGGACGGCAGAGGAGCGACACGCTCAACCCTTCTCCAGAGGGCAACAGGTGTAAGTGGGGGGTGGCATCAGCGGGGACTTCTTCGACGCTTTCCATGCCGCCACCGATGTCGGAGTGGACGGTGACGAGGCTAGAAATCGAGTTAATGGCGCTCAAAACCTGGTCTTTGGCGCTGAATGGCACCGTCAGCGTATTTTTGCTGCCCAAAATCTTCGAGATTTGGCGGTAATCATCGGTGATTTCAATCACTTTGATCCGGGTGGGACTTTCCTTGTAAACGGCGATCGCGTTCTCGCTCTCTGGCTTCAGAGAAAAGCTAATATCCAGAGTGCCGTCTCCCTTATCTTCCACCAGTAGCTCCGGTTCGCCCTTGACCACATCGATTTTGATTGTGGGATTATCGTCCCAGTAGACATTGGGATGGCCCACTAGGGCTAACATGGCTCCATCTTCAAATTTATACTCGGTGCCGCCATAGTAATAGTCGTAAGAGCGATAGGCTTGCAGGTGATTGAGAACTTTTTGGTCGTGGGGGGTGAGGTAATCAAATTCGGCGCGATCGCCATACAACCGCTTAATGGCAATATTGCGCCCCTTGCTCCACTTACCGCTCTTGGTCACTTTTTGCTCACGGGGTTGCAGCATCCACGTATTGCCACCGTATAGCGTCACATTCCACACCATTCGTTTTTCCGCTTCTTGGACTGGGGCGAGGTCGTCTTTTTTCAAATTGGTCAGGGCTTTGAGGCTCAGTTCCCATGCTTCCAACGGGCGGATTAGATCAACCAGTGGGGTTGACTGGGAATTGGCTTGGAAAAACGCTTGCGTGGATTTGACATAGCGTTTACCCCCGGAAACCCGAATCAAGAGGCTGGCCAACTCCGCTGCCAGCCAGGTAAATTCTGCTGTGTGGGCACTATCACAGGCGGCCTTGATTTGCTTCGCCAATACTTTACTCGCCTTGTCCCGATCGGCCCAATAAAAACATAGCCCATTGATCAGCCGTTCCAAACTGTGACGCTTGGCCGTGGAGATTGTCGATTGGGCTTGGACCGACAAGTAATATTTTTGGGATAAATCCCCCTGCTGGACGCGAATCATGCGGCTGAGGAGATCGTAGGTCGTTTGTAGCCAATGGCCCCGCTGCTTAGCCATGATTTCGCAGTAGGTCTGGGCTTCATGTAAGCGGTGAACCGACCCCTCTTTCAACAAGGCGAGAATAAAGAAGACTCCCCCAGCCGTGTTGAAATATCCGTTCTTTTTCCGTTTGGCCTTGCGATAAGATTTGAGCGCCAGGGTATAGTGGGCGATCGCTTCTTCTATGTTTCCTTCTAAGAAGCTGAGCCAGCCCCAAAAGACCGCTGCAGCATCTTGGGAGCGATTGGGGACTGTTTCAAGCACCGTCTTGGCTGAGGCCAAGTCGCCCCGCCAGATGAGATGCTGCACCAACACTAACTGGAGGTAAGTCGGGCATTGGGGGGAATCCCCAGAGGATTTCGACTCTGCCTTAGCCGCGACCGTGGCAGTTCCGGTTCCATTCGCTACGCTGGAGGCCGGAGTGCCATTGCCATTATTTTGGGCAGCTTCAGGGTTGGGAGCAGCAGGGGGATGATCCACACCGTTCCGGGGAATCGGACCCTCATCAGGGTGGGACTGGTTGTACAGATCACACAGATAGCGATAGGGCACTGGAGCCGGCACCAACGTTAGTTCCGCTTCTGTGAGAATCGTGGCAAGGCTATCGTCATGCCAGGAGGGGAGCAACTGAGCAAACCATTCCGGATCAAATGGGTTGTTGAAAACGGTTAAGACAATTTCTTTCAGGTCAAGCTTGCTGATATGGTGGTTAAAGAGTTTGTTGTTGTAGTATTCCTCTAATAATTCTTCGATTTGGTCGAAGCGATCGCCATACAGCGCAATCCGGAATTCTCGGAGGAACTGTTCGTTACTGTCAAAACGGCGAGGCAACTTGGGGCCTCTAGGGTGCGGCACAGGCGCGATCGCTTGGATGGTCTTGGCCATCTCGGCAAAGGAACCTGCCTGCACCACATCCCGCGCCGCGATTTCTGCAATTTCAGGGTTGCAGCGAGGCGACACATTCACTTGCTGTTGTAGCACTAGCCGAGCGGATATCAAGGAATCGATATGAGTTTTCAATCGAGAACTGTTGAGGCGATTGCCATCATCATCGACAATCCCCACCTGGATTAGACACTCCAGCATCTTGCTACGAGTGATGGGAGCATAGGCGATCGCAAACATCTGCAACACCCGTTGTCGCGTTGCACTGAGCTTCTGATAACTACTCAGCAATTTTTGTTGGATTGGGGTAAGAGATTTTGCGGGTACCATCGCCACTGAAGTTTCCGACTAAACCAACAGGCTACCATAGACCAATCGTTTCAAGCAATTTCAGCACAAATCCGGTTGAAGGCAGCGACCGGATCCGGAGCCGTTGTAATGGGCCGACCGATGACCAAGTAATCGGCTCCCGCTTGGATGGCCTCGGCGGGGGTGAGCGATCGCCGCTGATCCCCACTGTCCGCCCAACTTGGCCGCACTCCCGGACACACCAACGTGAAATCTGACCCACACACCCGCCGCACTTCACTGGCTTCTTGGGGCGAACACACGACCCCTGGCACTCCCGCTTCCTTGGCCAGCAACGCCAGATGCAGGACATATTCCGGCAATTCAATCGGCACTTTAAGATCAAACGCCACAGATCGACTGCTCAAACTGGTTAACACCGTAATGGCCAGTAATTTTGGGGCTGCGATTCCCTGATCTGTCGCTTCTTGCACTGCTGCGATTTGGGCTGCGGCCAGGGCTTCTTTCCCCGCCGTTCCATGCACTGTCAGCAGATCCACCCCATATCGAGCCGCTGAACGGCAAGCTCCCACCATTGTATTGGGAATATCGTGAAACTTGAGATCCAGAAAAATCCGTTTGTGCCGCTGCTGCAACTGTTGCACAATCGCCGGACCACAAGCCACAAATAGCTCCAGTCCTACTTTCCAGAAGGTGACTTGGGGTAGTTGATCAAGGAGGGCGATCGCCTCCGCCTCCGTCGCCACATCCAACGGCACAATCATTCGCTCAACCGGATTCATGCAATATTCCCCCAATCCATCTCATCTAGCCTATCTGAGTTTGGCCCCTGGCCTAAAATTGTTCAGAGGACATCCGTAATCGGTCAGACCACCATGCATGATAGCGCACAACCCAGCCCCTCCCATGCCAACGCCACCCTCAATCAAGGTTGGGTTTATCGAGAGCAAGTCCCACCCCAGGCCAGAGGACAAACTCTATTGGATTACTATGCCGCCCGCTATTCCCATTCCAGTCGAGCGGTCTGGCTACAGCGAATCGAATCAGGACAGGTGCAACTGAATCATCAACCCGCCACTGCCGATACCCCCCTACATCCTGGACAACTGTTGGCCTATCATCGGCCTCCTTGGTATGAACCCAACGTCCCGCTAAATTTTGAGATTTTGCATGAGGATGAGAGTCTATGGGCGATCGCCAAACCCGCTGCTCTCCCCGTTCTCCCCGGTGGTGGTTTCCTTCAGCACACCCTGTTGCATCAACTGCGCGATCGCTATCCCCATGAAACTCCCGCACCGATTCACCGCCTGGGCCGAGGGACCTCTGGCGTGATGCTGGTAGCGCGATCGCCCCAAGCCCGTGCCTACCTGAGCCAACAACTGCGCGATCGCACCATGACCAAGGTTTACCGCGCCTTGGTTGGCCCCGGTGACATCCCCGATCAGTTCACTATCACCACTCCCATCGGCAAAATTCCCCACCCCACCCTGGGCGATGTCTACGGTGCAACGAATACCGGGAAACCCGCCCATAGCCATTGTCAAGTTCTGGCGCGAAATGGCGATCGCCCCCAGGTTTCAGATCAGCCGACTACCCTCCTAGCAGTCAAAATTCTCACAGGTCGCCCCCACCAAATTCGGATTCATCTGGCAGCCTATGGATACCCATTAATCGGCGACTCTCTCTACGATGTAGGCGGAGCATTAAAACAACTTGGCGGAGGACAGGTGGCGGTGCCCGGAGATTGCGGTTACTGGCTCCATGCTCACCAGATAGAATTCAGCCATCCCCAGACTCACCAGTGGATACAGCTCACCTGTCCGCCCCCTGAAGCCTTACAGGCGTGATTACAACCTGCCCTCGGACTGAAGCACCTGATCCCGGCTCTCCCCCCAGTAGGCCCAGCAGGTCCACTCTTCCATCCGCCCTTGATTACTAAAATTCCACCGCAAAATGGCCGTCTTGGGGTCAACGCCAATCTCAATCAGCTTGGCTCCCATGTAGTATTTCATCTTGTCCTTTTCCAAAGCTTTCGCGTTGGCAGAGAGCCGCGTGGGGATTTTCCGGGTTAAATGGGCTTTCGTGTGCTTAGGATACTTGGGCATATCGTTTTATAAGCTCCTTCTATAATATGGCGACTGTGCGGGCTTTACCGCTGAACCACGCCTAGATTCATGGGACGAGTGGCCTGAAAACCCTACACTGAACAAAAAATGTATTAATGATTGTAACAATTTTCCATCTCGCGACAAGCCCCACTTGTCGCGGTTGGGTGCGTATCGCTCTCATCATCAAGAGACAACAGGCGAGGGCGGTGAGTAATTTGTACTCGTACTTTGGGGGACCGTTAATGGTGAGTTTGGCTGGCATTATCAGGATTAGACAGGGCGGTTCCTCTTGGTTAAAAGCGACTCAGACCCCCGGTTTCCTTGAGGACCATATTTTAGACTCCGATCAAACAAAAATTAGTACGATTAAACTAAAACTCTCACTAAGATCATTGACAATGACGATCGCCCCCAATCGGCCAATTGGAGGCGATCGCGTTCTAGCGGTTCCGTAAGAGACGGTGAATTTCTGGATATTGGGACTCGACAACCCAACAAGACGGTCTTCTTACCAGTAATTCCAAAAGCCGTGATAGTTATCTGGGTCCCACATGTAGATCAAGTGGCCATTTTGAATAAAGGCATGATTGGCAGCTTGGCTAACCCCATCGCCATTGTTAGCGTACAAAACCACCCAACCATGATCACCATTAATTCGGTTGTCGTTGTAAATCTTTTCCTGGTAAGTCTTGCCGCTGATAAATCCCCAATTATCTCCGAGGCCCATACGGCGTGCATAGGATCTGACTTCTTCTGGTGTCTTGCCAATAGAATAACAAGCTTTGTTAAAATTTTCGTGTAAAGCCTTCCCTAAGTCTTCTGTATTCAGTCGATGTTGCTTCTTTTCAGCTTTGATCACATCTCTTGCAACATCGAAGGCTCCCTCAATCGCATCTTCAATTGCTTCTTCATCCTCTCCTTCAGAGGCGATCGCCAAGCCAATATTTGCCGCTTCCTCTATGCTATCAACGATAACTTGAAACCATGCACCAAAGTTAATCACCCAATCGGAGGGACAGTACACCGATGATTGGCCTCCACCAGGATTATTGGTGACATAGCACGACCAACAAAGTGGGCAACCACCGTGCCAAGGTGTTCCTCCACAACCCGCATGATACACACCAAACCAGCTTTGGTTCTCGCCAAAACTTCTAAAGTGAAATTCCCAATTGCTCATGACAATACAGTCCTACTAACCTATTAGTTTCACAGCAAGCCTTCCCTTAAGTTAGGCCCTTTCTTGTAAAAAAATTACCAACCTTCGGTGCGTTACGCTGGCGCTTTTCTGGTATGCCCTTTGGGCTATACAGCACCCTACAGCGGTATATTTTTTCTCGGAAATGACCTTAGAGCATAGTTTTGCTGGGTTGCCAACTTAAGGCACTAAGGACCATTGACCATCTCTAATACTGACATCAAAAGTGCCTAAGCACGATTAACTGTGCCTAAATATTTACATCAGATAAATTCAACTTGCTTGAGCAGTTCCCTGAATCCACAAATCAATTTTCAAGCACTGCGATCGCTTGTTCTCGATGAATAGTGGGAAAATGGCCTAGAAAAACCTTCAATAAATCGCCAGCTTCAAGATACTCAAGCAGATTTTTCATGGGTACACGGATGCCAACAAAAACGGGAGATCCCCCCCAAATCTCTGGATCACTATGGACAACGTGGGATGTTAATACCGTGGCAAACTTGACCAAATGACGACTAGGTTTTGGTTAAGTTATACGGCGATCGCGCTCTCTTAACCCATCCTTAATCAGTGAGAAATTGGGTAGGTTTAATCTTGATTGTAGCGATCGCATCCACGATCTAAGGAGCATTTGCGCCTCTATTCAAGCGACACTGGTTTTCTTGTTGTCAATCCAGTGAAACGCATGGGCGATCGCATCTCTAATGGCCTAGAGTGCAACGAGCAGAGGCGGACAATATGGTGGTGGTCGCCGCCTATGGTCAAGAAGAAGTCGAGTGGCTCTCTACCTTTCTCGAATTGCTGAATGGGATTCTCTCCCACGATACCTTTTCGAGAGTCTTTGCACTCATTTTAGTTTACACATAACTTTTAACATCTTTCCTAAGTTTTGATAGAAATTTGTTTGAAGTAATTCTCACTAGAATCGACGCGATAGTGTCCCTATGTTCTGTTTTCTCTTTCGTGTAGAGAATCGCCTTGCATCGCTTATGTTCTTGCTTGAGATAATCCATACAGTCAGTGTACACTCCTTTGTTATATAGCAGGCTGAGTATTTCTCTATATTCATTCTTGCCAATGGCAGTCTGTCTCAGTTCTTCAATTCTCTATAGTTCTCTTAGAAACGCAATTTACAACGAATTTACCCATCGAGCCGATAGTGCGATGGAGTTGGGATAGTCACCATACTTGGCATAAAACTGATCGGGATTGTCTCCCCCTCCAGTGATATGAACCGCTTCAGCGATCGCCGCCTGCTGTAAGGTATCCAATTCGCGCCAGATCGTTTCTAATCCTGGCCCCAAGTAGATAAGTACTCAACGTCTCAACCCGTTTAGCTTTTCGAGGGGGTTTATCATCAATGGGCAATAGCTTGAGTAACTTCTTTAAGGAATCGATGGTACGAATGGTGAGGCCGTCATGAATGAAAAGCTATTTGTGCTCCACCTGTTTTGTCTTGCCCGTAACGATAAGGAAATAACCTGGGTGGCGATCGCCAAAATCAGCCGCTAAAAACGTCAGCCTCGTCACTGGGATGGATAGGATTACCCTGCACCACATTGTCATAAACCCACTGAGGATCAGCAGCGATTTTGTCTAGCAATTCGTACTCGCTCATCCCGGCTTTATGGGCGTAGTAGCGCACTTGGGGCATGATCCGATCATGACCTTGACGTAAATACATCGATAAGGCAGCGGTGGCCTGCGTTGCGATGGGGCGATTGAGAAAACAAGCGAGGGCGGCGAGTAATTTGTACTCGTACTCTGGGGGACAGTTAATGGTGAATTTGGCTGGCATTGCAGGATCAGGCATCACGGTTCCTCTTAGTTAAACGCTAACCCAGAACCCCGGCTTCTCAAAGAAACCGGGATTCTAAGCTCGTGTCTGGTGCCCCAGTCTCTGACTGGGTGCCTATAAGGAGACTCTGGCTCCAGTTCAAACACGAGCCAGAGCCTCTGGCGAAGCTTCCCAGCGGGACACTGGGAAGCAGCGGGGCAATCTCAAGAACGCTACAGGGTGACGGGGGAACATTCCCGGTTGTGTTGGCTGGTGAGGTTGCCGAGGCGATCGCCCACCTCAGCCGTCAACTGACCCTCTTCATAGCGCCAGGTCCAGTTGCCGCTGGGCTTACCAGGGGTGTTCATGCGACAATCGCTGCCCACGCCAAACAAATCTTGGAGGGGCACAATTACTTGGTTGGCCACGGAACTAAAGGCTAAATGCACCATCTTCCAGTGAACGCTGTCTTGGTCGATGCCACCGATGTAGCCCATGAGTTTATCCCGCTCCCAGTGGGGCAGTTGCTCGAACCAACCGATACTGGTGTCGTTATCGTGGGTGCCTGTGTAAACAATGCAGTTTTCAACATGGTTGTGGGGCAGGTAAGGATTACCATCGTCACCACCAAAGGCAAAGTGGAGGATTTTCATGCCAGGGAATTGGAAGCGATCGCGCAAATGTTCCACTTCCGGCGTAATGATACCCAAATCTTCCGCCACAATCGGCAGCTTGCCTAACTCAGCACCAATTTTCTCAAACAATTGATGACCCGGTGCTCCGACCCAATGGCCATTGATTGCAGTCTCTTCACCAAAGGGAATTTGCCAATAGGCTTCAAATCCTCGGAAATGGTCAATCCGCAGGATATCCACATAGTCCAATAACCCTTTGAAGCGGCGTACCCACCACTTGAAATCATCCTGCTGAATTTTCTCCCAGTTATAGATGGGATTACCCCATAACTGGCCTGTTTCGCTGAAATAATCGGGGGGAACGCCTGCCATCCACGCCGGATCGCCTGTTTCCTGGTTGAGCTGGAAAATCTCAGGGGACTCCCATACGTCAGCGCTGTCGTGGGCCACGTAGATGGGCATATCCCCAAAAATGATTACGTCTCGCTCGTTCGCGTATTTTTTCAGGGCGGACCACTGGTTGAAAAACTCAAACTGCCAGAACTTATGCTGGAAGACGGTGTCAGCAAGCTGCTCTTGCCAGTAGGCTAAGGCTTCTGGCTTGCGCTTAACCAGGGTCTGATCCCACTCAGTCCAGGACTTACCGTTGTTGGCTTGCTTCAGGGCCATAAATAGGGCGTAATCATCGAGCCAGTCTTGGCGATCGCTACAAAACGCATCGAAGGCTGATTTCTGATCCGCCGTAGCGTTAGCTACAAAATTCTTGGCCGCTTGGGTCAGTAAGTTGATCTTGAAGGGAATGGCCTGATTATAGTCGGCGTAATGGGTGGGAAAATTAGGGCGATCGCGTTCCAAATCGGCTTGGCTTAATAGCCCTTGCTCCACCAGTTTTTCCAGACTGATGAGAATGTGGTTCCCCGCCATGGAGGAATAACACATGTAAGGTGAATCCCCGTGTCCCGTTGGCCCCAACGGCAACACTTGCCAAATTGTTTGTTTGCTCTGCTGTAAGAAGTCGATGAATCGGTAGGCTGCGCTACCCACATCACCTACACCAAAGGGGCCAGGGAAAGAGGTCGGATGTAGTAAAACTCCGCTCGAACGAGGAAATGGCATAACAGTTATATGTGATTAGATGAGCTTGCGATCACATGACGATAGCTTGAGCTAGCTTGAACTGGTGCGATGGCGCAACGCCACTCCTGAAGGAGTATCGCCCATTAGGACCGCCATAACCGTCTAGACTGTAACATGTCATTCGCTGGCAGAATCTTTATCGTTCCTGAAATTCCACCACATCTGATCGAACGGTGACGTCGTATTGGCCAAAGAAGTCATTACCGAGCAAGCCCGTCTCTAAACTAGGTCCAGCGATCGCCACCACCACGTTGTTCCGTTGTGCCCCATCAACTTGGATGGAATCCACGTTCCCTAGCAAAAAGCTGACATTTTGCTCGCTAGCCGTGGAAACGTTGGTGCGTCCTGTCGGTTCTACCCCTAAGGCTTGGGCCACTCGTTGAGTAAGCACCGTGCCACTGGCCCCAGTATCCACAATCATTTCCACTGTATATTCGTTGTTGAATAATACTTGGATGACGGGTGTGCCCCCAGAACGGCGAACGATGGGAGCACTGTAGACTTGTCCTCCAGTGCTGTTGATTTCACTATCTCTGGCTTCTCTATCCTCAGAGGGAGGGAGATCGCTTGCAACAGGAGTGTCTACTGT
>JBFRWC010000269.1:0-23486 GCA_051439365.1 Leptolyngbyaceae cyanobacterium | reverse complement strand
GAACAACTCCCTAGAAGCATCACCATCGGTAATAGGGTCGCAGCAATCTTGACTCGCATCATCCTTCATCCTCCTAAACGCCAATCCTCTTAAACACCAATCCTGGTAAACGCCATGACGTGGAAATGGGCGGCAACCCATCCTTTTGCCAATGCCTACCCAAGATATTGAGGGATGAATCTGAGTTCTAGCTGAACGTCTCGTATGGGTTATCTGAGATGGTGGATCACAAATCCCCAAGCACCGCATCAGCCCAACCTCACTGGCGTAAGGATGGGGCATTGCTCAGAACCCCGGCTTCTTGAAGAAGCCGGGGTTCTAACGGGAGGGCTAACGTCAGCTTATTTGAGTGACATTGTGCCTAAGCCCGTTTTATGGCTGGGCCATTAAAGGATAAAGCTATCAATATCTACCGTATTGGCATTAACGCCTTTGAGAACAACCAGAGTTTTGAATTCCTGGCCATCGCCCGAACCGTCGATATCGATCTGAACCTGCGTCCGCTTGCTGCTACCTTTAATCCGGATAAACTCCTCGAAGAAGTTGTCAGATTCATAGCGCTTCGCCCGCTGAAGTCGTTCAAAGTCGATTTGATCGACCCCGACTTCAAAGTCCGTAATCACATCAGCTTTCTCATCACGTAGGGACGAGCGGTTGAAGCGGAAGATATCCGCACCATCACCTTTTATACGTAAAAATCGCGCCACATTACGGAGTTTCCACCTTCCTGCTGTAGAGACCCGCAAATGAATCTAGGCGTTAGGGTCATCTTTACCGAGAAAACATAAAACGATCGGTCATTGCTAGCACTTGATTAAGTGGCCTACGGAATATCCCCTAAAAAACGAGGACTTGCTAGGATCAGTTAATAACCAGTTTCTGGTGAAAACGACACCATAGGGTCATGCATCTCACTCCTTTCAGGTTCCCCTCAAGCGGAATCAAAGCGGAATCGATTCGGCGATCGCCATTGTTCACCCAAGAGGTCTTTCATCATGAAATCAATGATTAATATGGGATTATCCCTCGCTTTTTTAGCGGCTGCGGGTTGGATTGTTAAAGATGTCTTGCTCGTTGCCGAACCTAACCCCATCGGTGGCAGCATTGAAGCTGATGTTGAAGCCCATCAAGGTGAGTTGGATACGCTGCGTCAGGCCAACTAGCGATCGCTCATAGTTTGGGTGGATGACGCTGAGCGAATTGGTGATTGAGGGAATTTCTTTCCCAAAACACGCCGTCGGTATAGCCTTGAATGGATGGGTTACTGTTAGCTTGCTGAAGTCGTTTAATCGCCCAGCAACAATATTCCTGATTTAGCTCAACCCCAGAAAATTGACGGTTGAGCTTATGGGCCACCACCGCAGAGGTGCCGCTGCCCAAAAACGGATCAAACACCAGATCGCCAGGATTGGAACTAGCGAGGATGAGCTTGGCCATCAGTTTTTCTGGCTTCTGGGTCGGGTGATCGGTATTTTCAGGCATGGACCAGAAGGGCACACTTATATCCGTCCAAATATTGGATGGATGGGTGAGGCGGAAGTTGCCCGTTTCTTCTTCACTCCAATCTTTGGGTCTCCCGTCTTGACGGCGGTAGGGCGCGATCACCTTGCGCTTGAGCTTCACCGCTTCAACATTAAACGTGTACTGGTCAGAGCAGGTACAAAACCAGATATCTTCCGTATTATTTTTCCAATTGGTTTTCGCACCTCGTCCTTTTTCTCGCTCCCAGGTGATGCGATTCCGCACATAAAAATGGTCGTCTAAGATAGGGGCGATCGCCATCGACGTTTTCCAATCAGCACACACATACACCGTTGCGGTGGGTTTCAACATCGGCTGAATCACCGTGATCATTTCACGAAACCAACCCTCATATTCCTCCCGATTTTTCTGCTTAAAGACATGACCATTGTAGTTTTTCGACAGGTTGTAGGGTGGATCGAGAATTAACAAATCAACAAAAGCCCTAGGCAGGTGAGTGACGGCTTCAAACAAATCTTGGTTGATGATTTGGCCAGCGATCGCTTCCACTTCAACCCAATGATCCAAGCCAATGAGCGACTGGCTCAACCTCTCTAGTTCCTGCGGCGAACAAGTCAACGTCCGGTTACGAGGCGCACGGGACTTACAGGACGATTGGGTCAGTTGTTGCCTGTCGCGGGTTTGCCCTGTCCCGTCCCGATCGGATTCATCTAGCTGGGTCACGACAGTCCACTCCAACACGTCAACAGTTTTCAGTGGGATGGGGTAAGGTTGGGTGGAGGACATGAAACCCAACTTAGTCAGCGATCGGGTTGGGATTCCTCACGTCAACCCAGTCATCATTACCTCCCCTTGGGGCCACCTGTACCGTTTCCCACATTATAGTCGCACCACCCTAGCTGGCGCTGAGCCCTTTTCACCGTCCCACTGACAGTAGCAAATGTTGACATTCTCCCCACTTGGAGTAGAAGTCCCACTTGGAGCAAAGACAAGGATGGGGTAGTCTAACAGCTAATTGGTTTTGTCGGGCCATTTTTTGTAAAAAAATTACCAACTGCAGTGCGTTACGCTGGCGCTAACAGCACCCTACAGCGGTATATTTTTTCTTGGAAATCACCTCGGGTCCAAAGGGCCGAGTGCTTCCATCTGGCTGTCCCTACTGTCTGACTGTCCTCCTGTTACGGTTGAACCACAAACGCCCTATGCCTTGGATTTTGGAATTACCGCTGGCGATCGCCTCCTGGTTATTTTTTCGGCTGATGAAGTGGATCATCGGCAACTTGTACACCCTTTTTCTTTTGTTCAATCGACAAAAATCCCGGCAATGGCGCGTCTTTTCTGCCGAAGTCCTCAACGCCGCCCTCAGTTTGCCCGTGCTGATGACCAAGGGACCGCGCTGGAACACCCACGCCATCATCGGCACCGCTGGCCCGATTAAAGTAGACCAGACGCTGGCCCTGGATCTCAAGGCGATTCAAGCTTCGGCCAAGTCCTGGACGGCGGCCATCTACAGCTATCCCGGCTATCGCACTGTGGGTAATCTCGGTTCACTGCAAGTGGCTGATCCAACGGCCAATTGGGAGGCGATCGCTCTCAGTCCAGGCTATTACACCATTGGCCTCCGCTACTACGATCGCTCTGACACCATCACCATGCCAACCGTGCAGGTGGATGGAATGGACACCATTGCCGCCCAGCCCGTTGACCCCACCGTCAACGATGTTTACAAAACCCTAAAAGAACGGCAAAGTTGGTTTTATCGAGCACTGCATTACTACGTGTATCCATTGTTGCGACTCCGCCAGCGGTTGCCCCAAGGATGGATTCGCTCGGAATTCTTGCCTGTGGGCGCACCAGAAACCCAGTTTGAGTATGGGGCGATCGCGAAATCCCAAGCTCTTACCCTTACCCTGGCCTCAGATCTCGTTCAGCACTACAACATTTATCTCACGCTCTACAATCGGGCTAGCTTCCCCCTAGACTGGGCAGAAGTTCACACCGAAACCTACCAGACTGCTCCCATGCCTGAAGCTGGGTTTTACTTGCTACGAATTCGGCCCCAGCACAGCACGGCCCCAGCCTTTGACTCAAGTTGGCTAGCGGTAGACATCGTCTAAGGATTAACCAAGGCCATTTCTTGTAAGAAAATTACCAACTTGCGGTGCGTTATGCTGGCGCTAACATCACCCTACAGCGGTATATTTTTTCTCGGAAATCACCCAAGCTTAACCCAACCCCCCAACGCCACCATTGTCCCTAGCCGCCATTATCCCTAGCTGGCGATCGCCTCCTTCATATCTTCTTCTGTAGCCTTCTGAGCCTGAATTCGCTTATGTTCAGCCTCAGCCACCAGAAAGTCAGCTAACTGGGTCTCAATATTTTGCTTCACCAGTTCCCGATACTCCAAAAAGTGCTCGATTTGGGCACAAACCCCCAAATAACTGGGGATGCCCCCCCGGTTATGCTGATACATTTCCCAGAGATAAACCCAAAATTTCACCCGTGTTTCCCGCACGACTCCTTGTCGCCAAGCGACCGTCAGTAGGGCTTTAAAAGTTTGCCAGTCAAAACTCTTTTTGTGGTTTGACTGCGGGTTATTTTGCTTATAGATCTGACGCTTGCGTCGCCGTTCCGCGTGGCAGGGCGCAGTTCCTAAAATTCGGTAGTGGCGATAAGTGCGATCAAGGAACTTGACCGGATCATAAAGCTGCATAAATCCATCTACATACTCGCGGGCAATTTCCTCTAAAGGGCGGGTGGGAACAAAATTCATCAAGGTGGTCTGGTTGATATTGCCCACCCCTTGCATCAGCCGTCCTTCTTTTTCCAGGCGATGCCACAAGGCCGTATCCGGTAGCGCTTGCAACATACTGTAGATGGCGGTGGGAATAGTGGTCTTTTCCACAAAGTCTACGATCCGCTGTCCCGCTCCCGCTTTTTCACCATCAAACCCGATGATAAATCCCGCCATCACTCGCAAGCCAGAACTGATAATTTTGTCGATGGAATCAGCTAGAGGATCGCGGGTGTTCTGGAACTTTTTGGTGACTTCTAGACTGTCCTCATCCGGGGTTTCAATCCCCAAGAAGACCGCCCCGAACCCAGCCGCTGTCATCAGATCCATTAACTCCTGATCCTGAGCCAAATCCACCGACGCTTCCGTATCGAAGGAGAAAGGGTACCCTTTGGCTTCCACCCAGGGAATCATTTCCCGCAGGAGACGCTTGACATTGCGCTTGTTGCCAATAAAGTTGTCATCCACCATGAAGATGCTGCGCCGCCAGCCTAGTTCATATAACCGCTCCAGTTCGGCAATCATCTGGGCGGGTTCCTTGGTGCGGGGTTTGCGTCCGTAGAGGACAATAATGTCGCAAAACTCGCACTGGAAGGGACAGCCCCGTGAAAACTGCACCGCCATTTCTGAATAGGCATCAAAATCGAGCAGTTCAAACCGGGGAATGGGAGTGGTGGTGACATCCGGCTTTTCGGTAGCGCGAAAGGTACCAGAAGTCTGGCCTGCTTCTAGTGCTGCTAAAAACATGGGAATAGTGATTTCCCCTTCGTCCAGCACCAAATAATCGGCTCCAGCCGCTTCTAGCTCCTCATGCATGGAGGTGGCGTAGGGGCCACCCACGGCCACAGGGATATGGCGGCGCTTGGCCTCTTTGACCATCGCGACAAAATCTCCTCGCTGGACAATCATGCCGGAAATAATGACAATATCAGCCCATTGCCAGTCGGCCTCAGTCAGTTCAGTAACGTTGCGATCCACCAACCGCATGTCCCAGGTATCAGGGAACAGGGCCGCAACAGTAATCAAGCCGAGAGGAGGGAGCATCGCTTTGCGTCCCGCCAACTCTAGGGTTTTCTCAAAGGACCAAAAGCTCTTTGGAAAAATGGGATAAATGAATAAGGCTCTCATGCAGCGACTCCTAACAACACCGACAATGATTGCTTTTCTTTAAGGGTTGGCTCAATTGTAAGGTTCTTTTAAGTAGATGACAAATAATCCTGAGCGATCGCTCAGCTATTCTCGTTACTGGACCCCGATCCATCCGCACCATTTGGTCGATGCTTACAATCCAGCGACGCAAAAGGCTCTCATCACTTCCCGATAAGAGAAACATGTCTATCGCCATCCAACCAAGCATCCAGCATATCAGGACAACTTGAGTGGTGTAATCGGCAAAAAGTGATACATGATACAGTGGCGATCGCGAAATCAACGGATAATACTTGCATATTAGATTACGGTTAGAGGTGTGTTGCAGCACTGAAATACCACGGTATCAGAACACTGGTCTGATATCCGCTCCAGTGCTTGCTCTTACCGTCATATCAAGTGTTCTGTCAACCCGCTTGCCAGACCTTTTGCGCCTAATCCATCGGCAATTGATTCACTGAACCTACTGCTTTTGGTAGAACGGTTCGCCCTAATGGGGTACCGTCTCTTGCTTGTCGTTGCCCTGTAGGCGTGTCCCGTATTCCAAGCATGTTCTGTACCCCAAACATGTTCTGTGTCCCATAAGGTGCATTCATTTGCAATTCACTTTGGTGCAGGTGATTCTCAGAAATCACCTGATCGCTTTGCCTTCATCGCAATAAATGACCGGGACACATCATTAATCCTGTTGAATCTAAGATTATGTGGAGATCCCAGTCGTGATAGATTGCCTTAATAATTTTTTATGGGGAAGGGTTTTGGTGGTGGCATTAGTCGCTGTCGGCATCGTGTTTACGGTCGCATCGCGCTTTGTACAGTTCCGCTATGTTAAGCAAATGGTGGCCATCTTTAGGCAAAGAGACATCGGTGAGTCACAGCACCTCAGTTCCCTACAAGCCTTGATCCTCAGCGTTGCAGGTCGAGTTGGGGCAGGCAATATTGCTGGGGTGGCCGTGGCCATTACCTTGGGAGGTCCCGGTGCGATCTTTTGGATGTGGGTTGTTGGCCTCATTGGCATGGCCACCAGCTTTTTTGAATGTACGCTGGCGCAATTGTTCAAACGGATGAACCCAGACGGCACCTATCGGGGTGGTCCCGCCTATTACATCCGGCATGGCTTGGGCCAGTGGTGGCTGTCGGCCCTCTTTTCCGGGCTTCTGCTCCTGACCTTTGGACTGGGCTTCACCGCGTTGCAATCCTACACTGTGGCCGAATCGCTGCAAGATACCTTTGGAATTCCGGCCCATGTCTCAGGACTGGCGCTGATGGCGGTATTGGCCCTCACTATCTTTGGCGGGGTGAAGCGCATTGCAGAGGTGGCTGAATGGGTGGTGCCGATTATGGCCCTGGGATATTTTGCGATCGCCTTTTTCATTATTCTCACCCACTGGAGCCAAATTCCCTCGGTGCTCCTGCTCGTGTGCAAAAGTGCCTTTGGCCTAGAGCAAGCGGTTGGGGGCGGTATTGGTGCCGCAATGATTTTTGGGATTAAGCGGGGGCTTGCCTCCAATGAAGCAGGGCTAGGGAGTGCTCCCAATGTAGCAGCAGTGGCCCATGTCAATCACCCTGTCAATCAAGGCATTGTCCAAGCCTTTAGCATTTTCATTGACACCATGGTGCTTTGCACCTGCACTGCCGCGATTATTCTGCTCTCATCGGTCTATGTTCCCGGTAATTCCCTGGTGGGTGGAGTCACCCTGACTCAAACCGCGATGGCTGAGCATGTGGGCAGTTGGGGGGGCGCATTTGTCACTTTTTCTCTAGTTTTGTTTGCCTTTACTTCGATTATTTACAACTACTACTTGGGTGAAAATAGCCTCAACTTCTTTAGCGAGAATAACCGCCTGTTGTTTGGTGGGTTTCGGATTGCGACCTTAGCGTTGATTTTGTGGGGAACGTCCCAAGACCTCAGCACCGTCTTTGGCTTTGCCGACATCACAATGGGGTTATTGGCACTTGTGAATCTAGTGGTTCTAGTCGCCCTGTTTCCGGTCACCATGAAAGTGATTCGAGACTATGACGACCAGCTCAAACAAGGCTATTCTGACCCCATCTTTGATCAACGTCAGTTTATGGAGCTTAACCTTGATGCTGAGGCTTGGGCTTGGCACCAGGTTGCACCCAGCAATTCGTCTATGTCACCCGATCAGCAACCCGCCGATCGGCTCGATTCCCAACTCCTGTTGGAGTAGATTCAGGAACTTGCTAGAAAATGAAATACCAGATGAGGGATGGGTAAGCGAAGACAGAAAGGTGCATGCATAAACGCCACCAAATTTGCAGCCACCAAATTTGCACAAATTTATCGCCCTACCCAAATCCTCTCTTGTAGAATTTTGAGTTTCGACTTCGGGAGGATAGGCTTGCATGGTATCACTCAACCAGGGGATGCCCTCTTCAGCGTATCGCCCAATTCCCCGGTCTTATTTCGTGACCATTCTCAGAGTAAAAAGCCATCCGCTGCTATAGACTGTATAAGAGGTTTGTGGTCGCCATAGACTTGGTGACGACAAGACATTCTGTCTTCACCCCAGAATTTATGCCTCATTTTCGACCCAAAATTGGCATACCCCAGACTTTACCTAGGTTTCAACACTGCATCAATGGATATCCGAGAATTTTTTGAACAAAGCTGCGGTAAGTGGTTTTCCCAGCGGACCAACCAACACTTAAACTACGTCCAATCCGAATGGGGCAAGTCTGATGTTTGGATTGATTTGCTCCCCCAAGATGACCCAAAAGTTCAGCAGGCCTGTGCAGCCCATCAAATGGACCCCACGACTGCTTTGTTTGGAGTCACCGTCAAATGGGAGGGTTTTGTTCACAAAAATCCAAATAAAGTGACCGGGACAACGATGCTGGTGCCAATGGCGGGGGAAGCACCCAACTCTGGTGTGTTGCTGCGCCAAACAACTCAGCCCCAGCCTGTGGTGGCGATCGCCCACTACAGCTTGGGTCCAGACGATGCCCTCACCCTCACCACTGACCATGAGGAGATGCACATCCAAGAACGCATCTGGTTTGTGACCCCCAACCTACGATTGCGTGCCAGTTTGCTCCAGCGCCCCAACCAAGTAGACACCACCACCTTCTGCTCTGAAATTCGTTCGGTTCCGCCCAAGAAGGAATAAACCGTAAACTGACCCAACGGTAGCTGTTCCAACGGTATGGTTACCTTGCAGTACACACCGTTGAGATACAAGCGATCAACACCATACTGAAAATGGCTGACAGTTAAGCTGATAGTTGGCTAGAAGAAGATTTCAGCATCTCGTATGACACAAACGTTGTCAGCCAGCATAAGGGAACAGCCACTATTAAACCAACACCGAGTAGGATGACACCCAACAGAATGATGCCGAGGTTCACAATGCCAAGGAGAAATAACTGAAATCGATTGCCAGAGGTGATCACGGAACTCTTCGCCATTGCCTCCAATGGTCCCAGCCGCTGATCCACGACTACTTGCCAAACCATCGAATATTTTAGTGACAAAATAATACCAGGGATAATGAGCAGGATAAAACCGACGAAAACAATGAGTCCGACCAAAAGACTGACGAGAATAAACCTGAGCAGGGTCGAACCTGATTGAGAAAACAAATCCCCAATCGATGCATCTCTTTCCTGGACAAGATTCAATCCAAATCGATACAGTCCAGTGATCAAGAAGTACGAGAAAACCAGGTCAACAATGTTAATTAGACTTTTTAGGACAGATGCATCCTCTGGCAAGATTTCGATTAGGATGGGACCTAATGAATACAACACGAGATATACGATGAGGGTGCCAGCGATAACTAAGTAGTGCTTGGACAGCAGTTGCCAGCTTTCGCTAATGACATCGGAAATGTTTAATGATTTCATGATAGTAGAATGAGGCATGATACCTTCAGCATGTCCTACCTCGATTGAGTCGGTCGAGAAATTTAGGTTTTTCTTAGGACTTAGGGTTGCCCTAGGTCTGCTCTGTCTCTGGCCATCATACACGGCCAAAACTATGCTAGCTTCAGCATAAAATGGCTATTATCATTAAGCCTAGTTTCTCCAACCTCGGAACCAGGTTGATACACTGGTAAAGGTAAGCCGAAGGTGAAAAGCGATTGCTTTAGGGCAGTCTATCGTCATACCTTTGGTGATGCCTGTAGATTTAGATAACTTGGATTGAGTACCCTATGGCAGTTGGCCTCGTTTCCCTTCTAGGCGCGTTTCCCATTGATAGTTTGCTTTCGGCCCAAGGCATTATGGTCATGTTACTGGTGGCCTATGCGGGGGCTATGTGGATGTTTTTGTCCAGCGCCCCCAAGGTTTACACCATCATGGTGTCTGATTTGGCGATCGCCCAGCGGTTTTACGAAGGTGTCCTCGAACTTCCAGCTGCCGATGTCCCTCTGCACTACTACTACAACTACGAGCAAACGATTGGAGCTAGCTCTATTGACCCTCTATATGGCGCTAGCGCAGGCATGGACACCTTGTCACCCCCCATGTACGATCGCCCCGAAGGGTTTTGGTATCAACTGCGCAAAAATACCCAACTCCACGTCATCTCTGGGGCAAGTCTGGGCAACAAAAGCCGCCAGCGCCATGTTTGTTTTGACCACGACTGCCTGGAACTCCTGCTGATGCGCGTGCAGAGCTACGGAGTTCGCTACAAAATTCGGCGAGACAAACCGCTCAACTTTTTGGTCAAAGACTGGGACAATCGCACCATCGAAATGGCTGAAGTGTCGTCTTAATTCCTGGGAGATAGTCTGGGAGATAGTCTGGGGGAGCGGCTTGAGGTGACTGGGGGCGATCGCTTAAATCTCCGCTGCTGCCCGTTCAATCAGCCGACGCGCCAAGGTTTGGACCCCAGTATGCTGATAATACTCACTAAAGACATCTAAGAAAGCCCCCAGATAATCAAACTTGTCTTTGGAGATATCAACGAACTTAGCTAAGTGATCCACCACCGTTTCAGGGGTAAGATTCTTAGACACAACAAAGGTATCCATCCAATCCTTAGTTGCCTCAAAGCTTTCCGTGATAAACCCCAGCTGACCCGCCACATTGCCTCCTGGAATTAGCTCCTTGACAGACTTGAAAATGGCATTTTTCTCCAAGTCAGGTGGCTCCATCGATTGCACGGAGGACAAAACATCGCTGGCAAAGCTTGGTCCCAAAGGCACTAGACCGTCATAACAAACGAGCGCCGCCATTCGCAGTAAAGACTCTCCACCATAATCTGCCAAAGCCGACAAAAAGTCCCCCAAACTATCCCCCGGAATCCCGTTAATTTGACAAAACGCGACCAATTCCACCACCAGCTTGACGGCTAAATCTAGGGTTTGGACTTTCTCCACCTTCGGAGTCAAATGTTTCAGCACCCCCAGAAACGAAATATCCTGCCCGACCAAGTTGGCCAAAGCCGCTTTCCCTAGGGTACTGGACGTAGCATCAACGGTCTGATAAAGCCAGAGGGCGCGCTGATAGCCCTGAGACTTATCGTTAAATAACGTCACAGCCCGTTCCCCCACCTGTTTGATAAAGGCGGGATCGGTTTCCCCTGTCACAGCCCGGATGGTGTTGTCAAAGCCGACTAAATTATCCCACTGACCCGGAACCACAAAATCCAATGCTTTCAGTGACATGACTGTAATGCCACTCTTGGGTAAGTCATCGACCAATTGATAAATGGGTTTACTCACAATCTTGCTCCCAGATAAGTACTGTTTTGTAACTTGCTGTGGCGACTAAGCCTCATCTAGGTTAAGCGTTGAGGTTCTTCCAAAGGAAAACTTTAACGCTTAACTTCGGCTTGGGCATCTCTTGATTCTCATAGACCTGCTCGCAATGTATCACAGCTATCCTCGAACATCCCAAGAGTTATGGTTCTCTTCACAGAACTGAACCATAGGCAGAGTCAGCAACGCTGTCCCATAGGCAGCTTGATGATGCCACGGTTTCGGCATGGGCACTTGCAGATAACGATGGCGAATGGCGCTCCACGCTAGGTTTTGGGCACCGCCTCCTGCGGTAAAAACCCGCGTCGGCCAAGGTGCCCCGCGATCGCGCAGGAGAGTGTAGCCCTGGAGTTCAATTCGGGCCATGCTTTCCAGCAATCCGTGAAGGAAGTCGGCTGAATCATCAGGACGGGGAGTGAGCCGAGGTGCAAGGCGGGGATCATTGATTGGAAATCGCTCACCGGGTTTGAGCAAGGGGTAGTAATCCAGGGGACTGGACTGGTGGGGATCGAGGCGATCGCTCAACTCAGCCAATTCTTCCACGGTAAAGTACTGCTTCAGCACCGCCCCGCCTGTATTGGAAGCCCCCCCGGCTAACCACAAGTTCCCCAGACGATGGCTGTAGATGCCATAATCCGCATTGTCCACCCGGGTGGGGCTGAGCAGTTTGATCACCAAGGTTGAACCGAGAGAGGTAACAGCATCTCCTGCTTGAGTCGCGCCACTGGCGAGAAATGCCGCAATACTGTCTGTGGTTCCGGCACAAATTTGGCAATGGGGCGGTATCTCCAGAAATTGGGCCGTATCACTCTCAATTTCGCCCAAGAGACTCCCTGGGGGCACCACTTGTGGTAGCAGCGGTTGTAACAACTTGAGGATAGGATGATTGAACCAATCCGGGTAGCGCTCCAACGCCGGATCGTAACCCAGTTTCAGGCTGTTATGGTAATCGCTCCAGCCCAGTTTGCCGTGGAGTAAATAAGCCAGCCAGTCTGCTTGATGCAAAAAATAGTAGTCAAGTTGGGTCAACCTTTGTTGGTGCCACTGGAGTAATTTAGCCAGACTAGAACTAGCACTGGTAACAGGATGACCAGCGGGAGCGATCGCCTTGATCGATTCCACAACAGCAGCATCACAGATATCGTCATACATTAGCGGAGAACAGACGGGTTGCCCCTGCTGATCACAGAGTAACACCGTGGCCGAAGTTCCATTGATGGCAATGCGATGAAGGCGCGATCGCACCTTAGGGGAAATTTGCTGGATCAAGTCAAACAGGGTGGATCGCCAAACAGCAGGTCGTTGATCGGCAGGAATAGGGCTAAAGGTGACACTAGTCTCAGCAACGATAGAGCGATCGCGGTGGAGGGCGATCGCCCTCGCTCCAGACGTACCAAAATCGATCCCAAGATACACTGGCTCAGCCATACTCTACATCCAGCCTCGATACTTGTTGATTGTCGGTATTCAGCAAGAAGGGTTGACCCAAAGACTTGCCAACCCTTCACTAAATACTGATTATGATCTAAAAAGCTGCTTAGATTTGATCCCACATGATCCGTAAGCCATCGGGCAAAATGCCAGAAATCTGCTGAATTTGCTCAGGTGGTAACGACTCTCTAGCAGTGGAGAAAACCGCGATCACGACCGCTTCAGCCGTTACGCCTTTAGGTACGCCCCCTTCCTGCTTGATACGCCGAAGAAATGTTTCCGTATCGATCTTCAAGGGATTACGAAATCGGGAAAGGAAGGACACAAAGGGGTTGTCATCCCGCCACAGATCTTCAATGTCCGCGTCTTTAAATGCTGCCTCTGCTTGCTGATCCTCGGTGGTGGTCATTAAATCCCGCATGGACCGAAAGACTACAGTGGTTAAGTCTTTGGCATCGTAAATATCTGGCAAACCCGCCTTTTTCATCACTGATTCCAAGAAGGCCCGTTCGCGATCGCTAAACTTTTCCCCTGCCATTTTTACCTTTCCTCCTAAATGCTAATTTGATCTTTCGTCAATTCACTCTTGCAGATCTTGATCAAGGGTGGCGATCGCCTTCACAACCACCACATCAATGATCAAGCAGACTAGAGTGTTACCAATGAGACCAATCTAAATTTCAGCTTGGATAGGATAGTATCACGCCGCGTCAATCAGACTCTCTAACTTTTGTTGAAGTTGGCGACCTGTCCCAAGCAAGGTAGGTTAACGCGAGCTTTTACCCATGATCATTCTCGAAGTCTCAGCGCATGGGGTCAGACTTGACGGGGATCTTTGCTGCAACCCAGTCCCAAACCAGTTCTGATATCTGCTCTGGGACTTCATCTTGGGGACAATGTCCGGCATTTTCCAATACGATAAAGTCCTCGACTTGGGGGAAAGTTGCCCACTTCTTCGCCATTGTGATTGGCTCCCACGGATCATCCTGCCCCCACAAGATTAAAGCAGGGCAGGGCAACTGCGCTAATAAATCTTCCGGTAGTGGTCCTTGGGAGTAGCGAGTAAAGGCGGTGAATACCTCAGCCGCCCCAGGGTCACGGGCAGGCTTCATCAGAATATCGACTAATTCGTCCGTCACTGCATCGGGTTGAGCATAAGCTTGGAGCAAGACACTACGGACAGTGTTGGGCCGAGCCAAGAGCTTGAAAAACACTCGTCCAAACCAGGACACGCCCAAAAGGGATTGGACAATCGGCGTACTCAGTTGCTGATGCCAGGGAATTTCAGCCCGTCGTCGTTCGTGCAGCATTCGCACCGAACAGTTGAGCAACACCACCCCCAGAAACCGATCGGGAGCCATCACCGTAGCCTGCATCGCGGCAATACAGCCAATGGAATTACCCACAAAAAAGGCAGGACTGCCGACAATTTCCTGGGAAAAATCCACCAGTTGCTGGCCCCAAGTCTCAAAGGTATACGGCAAAGGTTCCCCTGGTACAGGTTTGTCGGAAGCGCCAAATCCAACCAAATCGATGGCATAGACACGGCAGGATTGGGCCAAGATCGGCATCATCTTGCGCCAATGGCCCCATGAAGCCCCAAACCCGTGAACGAGTATGACCGCAGGACCAGTATCTCCCATAGACTGGTAGCAAACCTTCAGCCCCTGCCATTGCCAAAATTGGGGAGTCGGAAAATTTTGCAACCATGAAGATGGGGCGATCGCAACCGAAGAACTCATAAGCATCCCAAGTAAAACTTCAGAATCTTAATTTATTGTGCCGGATTTAGGGTGAGTTAGCATGGGAGCAGACTGTCTCTGGAGATACTGCTAAGGGGATACTGCTAATGCTGGAATTACACGCTCACACCACCTATTCGGATGGCACCCTGTCGCCAACTGAGTTGGTTCAATCTGCTGCGAAGGCTGGAGTCCAGGCACTAGCTATCACGGACCACGACACGATCGCAGGTTGGGCCGAGGCGATCGCCACGGCCCAAGCCCTGACCCAGCCGATGGAGATCATTCCAGGGGTAGAACTGAGTGTGACCGATGGGGGGCGATCGCTCCATATTCTGGGATTTTATCCTGACCCGCAGCACTTCCGGCCCTTTCTGGCGGAACGGTTGGCAGGTCGTCGTCTCCGTGCCCAGCGTATGGTAGAGCGGCTGGCTGAATTGGGCTGTCCCATTGCCATGGATCTCTTGCCGAACACCCCTGGAGCGGCTCCCGGTCGGCCCCACATTGCCCAAGCCCTCGTGACCGCAGGCCATGTTAAAACCCCCCAAGAGGCATTCGATCGCTGGATTGGCGATGGCAAACCCGCCTATGTGCCCTATGATGAGCTACCCGTGATGGAAGGATTAACGGCATTACGAGCAGCAGGGGCAATCCCCGTGTGGGCACATCCCTATATTTGGCACAGTGCGACCACGGTGGAGTCCATGCTGCCGGATATGGTTGCAGCCGGATTGATGGGGTTGGAAGTATACCATCCCACCCAAACTCCATCCCAGCAGGATCGGCTTACTGCCCTCTGTCGGGAATGGGGATTACTGAAAACGGGGGGCAGCGATTACCACGGTCCCGCCCAAGCCCAGAACCACCCACTACATCACTTTAATTTGCCCCGGGGGTTGGTGCGATCGCTCCAAACCCATATCTCGAATTAGCCCAGCGGCTTTAGAATCCCAGCTTCTTGAAGAAGCCGAGATTCTAGGAGACAACTATCCGTCAGTCAGTGCAATTGGGACCAAGACCTCTTCAATCTTGGGGCAAGATCAGCATGGCATCCCCGAAGGAATAGAAGCGGTACTGGTGGGCGATCGCTTCCCGATAAGCAAACAACAAGCCCTCCCGTCCGATCAACGCACTCACCATCATCATTAAGCTGGATTTGGGCAAGTGAAAATTGGTGATTAGTCCATCAATCACCTGCCACTGATATCCCGGATAAACAAACAAATTGGTTTTCCCTTGAAACGCTTGCAGGGGAGCAAATTGGGTCGCCGCTTCGAGCGATCGCGTCACCGTCGTGCCCACCGCAATCACCCGCCCCCCTCGCTGCTTCGTTGCCTGAATTTGGGCCACTGTCTCCTCCGGCACATCGATCCACTCACCATGCATTTGATGGCTCGTAATATTCTCCGCTTCCACTGGGCGAAATGTCCCCACCCCCACGTGCAGCGTCACAAAGGCATGATTCACCCCCATTTGCCGTAATGTTTCCAATAATTCCGGCGTAAAGTGCAATCCGGCGGTGGGAGCCGCTACTGCCCCTGGCTGGTCGCTATATACCGTCTGATAGCGCTCCGTTTCCACGTCTGGATTGGAAATATAGGGCGGCAACGGGACTTCCCCCAAATCGGGCAGCACTTCCCACAGTGAGATTTTTGGGCTATCTGGAGTTGGAACACCATCAACCGTAGCCGTATCCAAAACGACGAACTCAACGATGCGTCCTCCTGTCGCCTCATCCACAGCCTGAATATGCCCCTGAAGCACCATTCCTTTCGTAGCAGTCCCAAACTGGATAGTGCTACCTGGACGCAGTTTTCGTCCCGGACGCACTAGAGTGAGCCACCGATTAAACGCCAGTTCTTCCAGCAAGAACACTTCGACCGTGGCACTATTCAGGTCAGCGGAGGACGCTTCATGGCCTAATTGTGAGGGATCAGTGCTGGGTTTTGCCTTGGGATTAGCAGGCGATCGCACCTTCCGGCCATAGAGACGCGCCGGGATCACCCGCGTATTGTTAAGAACCAGTAGGTCTCCAGACCGTAACCAGGTCGGTAGATCAAAGAAATGCTGATGACTGAGGGTCGGCAATGGCTCCGCTGGTGATTCAGGTTGGGGATCAGAGGGTTGACGCTGGAAAAAAGGCGATCGCACCACCAGCAACCGCGAGTGATCTCTAGGAGTGATAGGGGTTTGAGCAATTAACCCCTCCGGCAACTCATAATCATAGGCGGATAACTGCAAATCCAGTGAAATCTCTGTTGACATACCGTTCCATCCATCGTGTTTTTGGTTGTGCCCCTGGGGAAAGCGGGGCAAATGAACGCCATCGAATAGGGGAGATACCCCCACTCAAAACGCATGAAGACGCGGGGTCTCCCCCTATTTTTCTATGGAATTGCCGCTGAAAATAGAAGAGTAGCATTAGCATGGAGTTGATGAAGCATGGATTACACTTACTACCTTGCAAATGCCAGTTTAACGCTAAGACTCGTTGAATATCTCCATTCCACATTTTGGCTGCCCGTCGATTTTATGACGGTCATTCACCAAATTGATGGTTGGGTTGTCAGAGTCAGATTAGCTAATGCCTTGGAACCATTACAAGCTGGCAATTTCCGAGCATTTTTGCACGAGATGGGAATTCCATTTGAACCCAGTGTGCGGGTGCGGATGGCCTGCTGGGGCTTGGAGACAGGGCAATCAGCGGTGGATGTGATGCGGCGCTATCAAATCGCGGTGGTCTCCCACGGCGCTCCCGATTCGTCTGAAATCGAGGCGTTCCGCCAGCAGTTCGTTCAAGGATTGGGCTATTGCCCGGAAACCCTAGCCTAACCCGCCAGTAGATGGTGGGCGACCGGGGAAAGCCCCTTCAGGCTGACAACGCTCTAACCCATATCTATCTAACCCATAACCTAAATCTCAAAAGCACCCTCTAGATAATCATGCAGCTTGAGCAGCTCATGGCCAACACACACAAATGGAATCTGGGCAGCTTGAATGGCTTGAGTTGGGGCTGAGGCCAGACCGAGAAATGAGGCGATCGCACTTCGCTCCAAGTGATTGATTGCCGCTCCTTGCTGTAAGGGTGACTTTGGGACTGGGGCGCTGGGGCGATCGCTCCCCTGCTGTCCGCCTGAGTTCTCCTTTGGTCCAGGCTTTCGCTGCACCAAGGCCAGATCAAAGCGACAGGGAGCATTGGCAAACTCCTCATGTTCAGCTAGGAACAGCTCTGTAGCCTGTATTAGCCTACGCTGCTTTTGGGGGGTGATGGCTAACAGTCCGGCCTGATCCCAGTTGCCTCGATTTCTCACCTTGACCTCCACCACAATCAGCATCGGGGTTGGCCTTGGCGCTTGGGCAACAATATCCAGTTCTCCCCACCGACAGCGCCACCGTTGAGCGAGAATCTGCCATCCCAGTTGTTGCAACCACTGGCTCACCAACACCTCTCCCCATTCCCCCATCGTTTGTCGAGAGGCACGAGGAGAGGGACGGGCATCCGTCATATTTGCACCTCATCTAGATAAAAGCGATAAAACAGGTACTTGTCCTCAAAGGCATGTTCATCGGTGACGTGGTGCATGTGCCCCCGCTCGATCAACAACTGACCAATCCGCAAGGCTTCCTCACGGGTCGCCTTCTGATGCTGGGCTAACCAGGCAACGGCATCGGTGCCCACAAAACAGCGCTTGTAAACTTGCAGACCATAGCGGCGATCGCCAATATCCACCCCATTGCCCCCCCGCATCTCAGCCACTAATTGGTGCATCTCGTCATCGGATACGTCGCCTTTCTGACGAACCAACAAGGAACACTCCATCAATTCGGTGAGCAAATCGGCGGTTGATGGACGACTTTGGGGATCGGAGCCCCGATCAAAACTAGACTCAAGCGTTGATGGCGCAGATGAGGATGGTGAATCTAGCAATGCGGTTAGGGCCGCTGGTTGGTCAGGCCAGTGAATCCGCACATCCCGCTGCGGGAAAGGAATATCAATGTTGTGCCGTCGAAAATTGGCATCCAATAGATAGTACAAATCGCTTTTAAGCCGAAATTGCTGCCGGGGATCACGAATCCACACGAGTGCCTCAAAATCAAGGCTACTATCGCCCAAGCCCAAGAATCGCACCTGGGGCTGAGGGTAGCGCAATATCTCTGGATGAACCTGCACCGCCTCCATCACCACCGATCGCATCTGCCGAATAGGTGAGCCGTAAGCCACCCCGAAGGGCACATGGAGCCGGGAAACGGGATGACCATGACTCCAGTTGATTACTTTGGACTCAATTAGCTCCGAGTTAGGGACGATGATGGTGACCAAATCCAGGGTGCGAATTTCGGTGCTACGGGCACCAATGCGCTCCACCGTTCCGGTCAAGTCACCCAGCTTCACAAAATCTCCCACCCGAATCGGGCGCTCAAACAAAATAATTAGGCCACTCATAAAATTGTTGGCAATATTTTGTAGCCCGAAGCCGACACCGACTCCCAGGACGCTAGCAAAGATTGCGAGGGAACTGAGGTCAAAGCCCAAACCGGAGAGAATAATAATCAACCCCAAACCGATGAGGATGACCTGAAGGGAGAGGGCGATCGCGTCCTGTACATCCCGACTAGCCCCCACCTCTCGGAGAAGGCGCGATCGCACCAGCGCCGTCACAACTCGCACCCCAATCCACAGCCCTACCACCAAAACGGCAGCTTGTCCAAAATCAAAGAGAGAATAGTCTTGATCCCCCAGAGCAAACACCGGAGCGGTAAACGTGGCTTGCAAAAACTCCACCAAACGATAGCGCCAGGATCGACTCCAGGAAAATAGCCCCGTCAAGTAGAAAACCGTCGCGATCCCCAACCCGAGACGAGAGTAAAATAGGACAGGCTGGAGCAAGCTCCGCACAAACCAGTGGGATGACCATCCCGTAAGATCAGCCGACAGTTGAGCAGCCTGCTGGGCGGACTGCTGTCTGATCCGGCGAGAGAGCCAGCGGACTATGCCATGTAAGAAAAGGACTGTCACCAGCAACACAGCGCTGGTGATAGCAGTCTGACGCTGATAAATGGGGGTTCGTTCAAATTGGGCCTGGGCTAGCGATCGCTCCAAAATAGCGACCCACTGTTCAGCTTGAGCCACCGGGGACACTCCCTTCGCCATATCCCCCACAGTGATGGTCAGCAACAACCGATTATCCATCCAGATCGTCGTCAGATCTCCCTGAGTCTCAACGTCCAGCTGAATGGGAACATCCGGTGGGGTGGAGCGCAAAATTCGATCGATTTGGGTATTGGCAATGTCAGCTCGTTGGCTTGCAGAGAAGCTCTCAATGCTCCCTACCTCAAACAACACCCGACCACCCACCATGATGTCTGCCTTTGCTTCAGGAGAGGACGGTTGGGCCAAAACGATGGGAATGCTCGTGCCCCACAAGGTTGCACAGAACATCATGCTGAGACAAATGAACAAAACCCAACACCAGCGCCGCTGCCCTTTCATCGAAAAGTAACGCCTATCCCATCCACCAGATTCACGCTGTTTGGTCAACCGAAGTCACCTAATTGCTTATCGTCGGGCAACCTTACTTGGAACGCAATAACCCAGTTGTATCCGCCAAGTCAGCAACACTCGTGTATTCAGCCGAGGGTGTGATCTGATATTTGGCCAAATTGGCTAACTCTTGCAATTGGCTAATCGCCTCCGCGCCCTCAAGCTTCATGAGTTCACGATCATCCCTCATTTCGGTCCAGGTAATCCCATAGTCGGATACCAGGAAGCGGATGAGGTGATTCTCACCAAGGCTGACCATAAACGAGGCGCTATTCATTTGGCCACCGCAGGTGTAGCAGGATGCTAGGTAGCCCTGCCCCTCCAGAACCGTGGCCAACGCCTGTAGGTTCATGACCAAATCTTGTACAAACTGGCGATGCTGTTGTGCAAGCCTCAGAAACATATCGGACCTCCAATCACCTGACTGATTGTAACAGATTTTAAGATTTTTTTAAGATTGTCCTGATTATCAATCACCAGAAATTCAAATACTCAGACGCTTGGAGAGCCTCATCGAATGTCTTGAACAGTCTTGGATATTGCTGTAATGATTGTAAGCTAACGAAATTCCAAAAGTTACAGCGTGTCATAGACAACACTTCATTCAACCATCATCCGTTACTCATCGATTGCTCATAGCATTGGCGATAAAACTTTTGATTTTATTTATAAATGGCTTCTCCTCTTAGGCCTTGGAAGTATCGTTTCCTGTGGTAGTCTGCGCCCATATGTGTGGGGAGATATCAATTCTTCATTTCAATATATTAAAGGTTGTCTACTCTTATTTTAAGGCGAGTTCCCCCACCTCTTCATAAGGTAACAAGTTTATTCCAGATATCCAGCAGTTATTCAGTCAATCACAGCAGATCATAAGAAACTTCTTATAATTCTCTCACTTCATTATCAGAAAATCGTTATCGCCTTTAGGAAGATAAATATTTTTTATATATAACTTAGCAATACGATATCTAACGAAAAATCCAAAGAAATGCCTAAAGCTTTACGGTTCTTGGGGTAGACATTATTACATTGAGGAAGTAGCGATCGCTTTTCCATGGAGCGATCGCTCTGACGGACCTTCATGTTCGTTGACATGGTCGGCATGAACGAACTCAGGCCGGACTTTTAAGGATATCTTCTTACTCAATCATTCTACTTTATGGCACAGTCTGTTTTTCCGCCCCACGGGGCTTCTCCCCCGTTTGGGACAGCGGTCGATCCCAACATCTCCGATCCCCAACTTGCTGATCAGGTGGCAAAAGCCAATTATCAAGTGCGCCAGCTATTGTGGAAGCTGATTGGGGCCACTTTTGTGTTGATGGCGATCGGGAGTGCAACCCGGGTCATGAATGCAGGACTGGCTTGCCCCGATTGGCCCCTCTGTTATGGCACATTGATCCCCACCCAACAGATGAATCTTCAGGTGTTTCTGGAGTGGATTCACCGATTGGATGCGTCTCTAATTGGCTTAATGACGATGGGGTTGGTGGCGATCGCAGTTCTGAAGCGCCAATTTTTGCCCAACTGGGTGACGTGGAGCGCGGGGTTCGCCTTGGTCCTGGTTTGTGCTCAGGGAGCGCTGGGAGCCTTTACCGTCACCGAGTTACTGCGGTTTGATATTGTCACAGCCCATTTGGGGACGGCCTTGGCTTTCTTTGCCCTGCTACTGGTGATGGCGATCGCGTTGATCCCCATCCCTAGCACCGAGGCACCCAAAGGCCAAACATCCATTTCGCCAAGGTTTCTCCAGCGATTTTCCTGGCTGGCGTTGGGTAGTGCAGTGATTATCTACGGCCAGAGTTTGACCGGGGGGCTGGTGGGATCGCAGTGGGCCCTGCATCAGTGTTTGGCGATCGCCCAACTCTGTGTGGTGATGAACAGCCATCTACTGGGCGTGATCCCTAGCACCATCGGTATTTTAGTGATTCTGGGTTGGAGTTGGAAACAGCGCCACACCATTGATGCCTTGATGTATCGCTTTAGCCAAATGGCGGGGTATTTGCTGCTGCTGCAAATTCTGTGGGGCGTTGCCACCTTCCGACTGCACCTGCAAGTGGAATTGCTCACCATTGCCCATCAAATGACAGCGGCAGCTCTGTTTGGCTGTTTGGTGTGCCTTGCGATTCGGAGCCTTCGCCTTAGCCGGAGATCTACCCCAGCCGAGATTACACCATAGATTTTGCCGAGATTTTTGGGCCACCTTGAGCTTAAATCTTTCAGAGATTTTTTAGCCATTGCCTAAAGTTCGGCGTTTAATCAAACATTCTGCCTTGGGAATGGCCCAAGGTTTATTGAAGTCGCTGAAAACCGAGTGACCTCGGTGGCGACAGTTGGGTGAAGTGAGTTTCGATCCCACTTGCTCCCACTTTAATTCACCCAACACACCCAACAACAATGACACATCAACTTAGGATAGCAACCAAAACATGAACGAATTAGCCACCTCGTCGGCTCAACGTCACCATGAGACGATTGGGCAAGTGATCCAAAGCTATACGCAACTGACCAAACCTCGAATTATTGTCCTACTGTTAATTACCACCGCAGGCAGTATGTGGATTGCGGCAGACGGTCAGGTTGATCCTCTGTTGCTGGTGGTGACGATGTTGGGGGGCACCTTTGCCGCCGCCTCTGCCAATACGATCAACTGCCTTTACGACCGCGACATTGATTATGAGATGGAACGGACTCGCAATCGTCCCTTACCCTCCGGTCGCGTCCAGCCCAGGGATGCGCTGATTTTTGCCATTATCTTGGCTATCTTGTCCTTCACCTTGCTGACAGTGTTTGCCAATTTGTTAAGCGCCTGTTTAGCGATGTCGGGGATCGTCACCTACGTGCTGGTGTATACCCATTGGCTCAAGCGTCATAGCACTCAAAATATTGTGATTGGTGGGGCGGCAGGGGCGATTCCTCCCCTCGTCGGTTGGGCCGCTGTGACCGGGGATCTGAGTTGGACCGCTTGGATCTTTTTTGCGATTATTTTTGCCTGGACTCCGCCCCATTTCTGGGCCTTGGCGATGATGATTCAAAAGGACTATGCCAAGGTTGGGGTACCGATGCTCCCCGTGGTGGAAGGGAATACTGCCACCGCCCGTCAAATTTTGCTGTACACCTTTCTCTTGATCCCCATGACGTTGTTGTTGACCTATCCGTTGGGGGTTTTAGGGGCGGTGTATGGGGCGATCGCCCTCGTCCTCGGGTGCATTTTTGTGGGCAAGGCTTGGTCTTTGACTCAAACCCCAGACAGCTACGATGAAGCGCGATCGGTATTCAAATACTCTGTATTTTACATGATGCTGTTGTGTGGGGGGATGGCTCTGGATAGTTTACCCATGACTCGTCATGTCACCGATATTGTGGCGACTTACATTGGGCTGTTGGGTGGCTAATGCTTGGGTGGTGGTTGGGTGGCTAAAATCTGGGCGATCGCCCACCCATTCCAAGAGACTTTTTTCACGCATAACCCCGATCCGGAACCCACCCTCGGCCCCTCCGAGGAGGGGAGTTAAGAGTCTGCAAATGCCCTCCGAGTCTCCCTCTTGAGAGGATCTACCGTATACACGCAAGCCGAACCACCCCCTCTAACTCCCCCTTGCTAAGGCTACCGTGTACACACA
>JBFRWC010000268.1:0-4919 GCA_051439365.1 Leptolyngbyaceae cyanobacterium | reverse complement strand
ACCGTAGCCTTTGCAAGGGGGGACTAAGGGGGGTAAAGCCGAGTTTTGGACTTCAAAATGAGATGTGTGTACACCGTAGCTCCCAGGCCTAGGAGACGGGACCGTTTTAGCGGGAGAACGGGGAGTCACTATCGAAATTGTTGATACCCGTACGGGAGAAGCGATCGCCCAACACCTTGGCCTCGACCATCCCTACTACTGGGCACCCTTCATCTTGATTGGCAACGGTCTTTGAGCCAACCCACGGTCATATTTTGGGGTAGAATCAACGCATTGAATCCTCTCGCTTCCCCAGTTTCATCTAAAGTTGCAATGGAATGGCACACGACCGATGCGCAAAGTCTGCGCTTGATTGATCAGGAAATCGGCGAACATTTTTTCTCACTCGCGGAATACGAAATTGTTCGACGGGCAATCTACGCAACGGCTGATTTTGAATATAAAGACTTGATTCGCTTTTCGGACCAAGCGTTGCAGTCTGGTGCCGCAGCTCTAGCCGCACGGACGACCATCATTGTGGACATTCCTATGGTCCAAGTGGGAATTACTCCGGTGATTCAGCGGACCTTTTCCAATCCAGTGTATTGCAGCATGGATGCATTGACCCGGCCCCAACGGGAAAAAACTCGTTCGGCTTGGGGTATCGAAACCCTAGCCGAACGCTACCCAGAGGCTATTTTTGTCGTGGGCCAGTCTCAAACCGCGTTACTTGCACTGGTGGAGTTGGCAGAAGCAGAAGTGATTCGACCCGCGTTGATTATTGGCAGTCCTGCCAGCTTTTTGGGGAGCGATGTGCTATCGAAACGCCTCCAGAATACCCTGGTGCCTCACATCCGCATTGCTGGGCGTAAAGGCAGTGCGGTGGTGGCGATCGCCCTAATGGAGGGGTTGGTAGATCTGGCATGGCAAGCCTACGGTCGCGAAAGTACCCCGATCAAGTGACCTACACGCATTTATGATCGGTCCCGTCAATACGACTCCAACCCCTCTCACAATTGTTTCGTCATCCAAAGAGACTGAACACCGTATCCCAACCTCTGATACATCTCCAGGGCTGGAGTGTTGTGGTTAAAGACTTGGAGGCTAATTTTGCGATCGCCCCTAGCCTTGGCCCACTGGGCCGCATGGTTCATCAGCGCCGTGCCAACGCCCTGTCGCCGATGGGCCGGATCAACGTAGAGCAAAAAAACATAGGTGTGGCGATCGCCATCTACCTGGTCTACAGCAGTTCCCAACCAGAGGCAAGCCACAGGCTGCTTCACTCGACCAATCCGCCCCAAGGATTCTGGCTCCGCTGGCAACGAAGATCTCGCCTCGACCCACCACAGAGACGAATCTTGGGACAAATACTGGTCCACCGTGTAAGCCAAGTGGGTGAGTGACTGGCCGGGGTGCAGTTCTTGATAGGTCCGCTGCATCGTGCGCACCAATAATGCCCGATCCAGATTAGACCCTTGAATCAAGCAATAGCCCGGACATAGCACCTCATCAGTCCTAACCATTGACCTCTGCAACATTGTGGAGCACTGCCGAGTCAGAGGGGCTGGGGTCTGGAGACACGACACCACTGGGATCTTCGATGGGGGCTGGTGCGGCCAAATCACTGGGCAAGAAAATCCGGGCACTTACGGCCACCATCGCCACCAAAAAAATCAGCACAATAAAAACGGGTGCAATATACTGTCGAAAAAAAGCCATCTGTATTCACCTGAAGCCAGCATTTTCAGGATATCAACCATTGGCTGATTTGACAGCTACCCCCAATTGATCCCGCGTAGCTTGACCCTACTTCTGGATTTGGCGTTCTACCGAGGCTTCCATCGTACTACTGAGATAGTGGCCGGACATGACACTACTCGACATGTAATAGCGATCGTCACTGAGTTGGCTCAGAGTTTCAAATCCCGTGCGGCGTTTTTTGTTATCCCCCAACACCCAGTAGCGTTGCACAATTGATCCAGGAGCAATCCAGCCTTCTCCTTCCACCCGACCCAGCTCACTGTGCTGTAAGACAAACGAATAACGGCGATCGTCTGTGGCAAAGTGTCCCCGATATTGAAAGGTTAAATCGGGTCGATCATCCTGATCGGGAAAGGTGAGTTTGGTCACTAAGGTGTACCAATTGTCTCGACTCCAAGCCACCAAAATTCTTCCTTTAATGGGCAGAGGGGGACCATCTCGATCGAGCCAATGTCCGTGTAATGTCCATCGTCCTGCTTCTAGTAAGAAGGTATGCGCCACAACCCCAATCCTTTCCAAATACAATCTGAGGGCAATTGACCCCAATGCTTATTCCACATTACTGATTCCCTCGCATTTTTTCCATTAAAATCTTCTCGCAAGAGTATCACTGCAACTTGGGTCAGGGCGGCAGATGAAGGTCTCCTAAAGGAACGGCCTGTTGCGCTCCGGTTACGACCGGGAGATTACCGGGAATGCCATGCCAGCGCCAGTAGGCCAAGACTCCAAAGGCGATCGCTTCCTTAAAATCTGCATCGATTCCGGCATCGTTGGTGGTGAGTACGGGGATGGGGTTGAGGCGCGATCGCAACCGATCCAGCAAATAGGGATTCCGACTGCCGCCCCCACAGACCAGGATTTGATCCGGCCACTGGGGCAAGAAAGTGCGATAACTATGGTCAATGGACGCAACGGTCAGTTCCGTGATCGTGGCCAAAATATCGGCATCGCTGAGATTGTAGACTTGGGCATCCTGCAAACACTGGTGCAGGTAGGCCGGACTAAATAATTCCCGCCCGGTGGACTTGGGGGGAGCTTGGTGGAAATAGGGGTGCTGCATCCACTGGTTCACCAACGATTCGCACACCTGACCTGTCGCGGCCCAGGCTCCATCCGCATCATAGGTAAGCTGCCCTTGGGACAGATGTTCAACGGCTAAGTCAATCAAGGCATTGCCCGGTCCCGTGTCCCAGCCTTTGAGTAAGTTGGCGGCAGGATTTGATCCAGCCGATTTTAGGGCGGGAATGTAGGCGACGTTGCCGATGCCACCAATATTTTGGATACAGCGATCGCCCTCTCTATCTGCCAACAAATATCGATCCACTGCCGGAACTAGCGGGGCACCGTGGCCGCCCATTGCAATATCTGCGGCCCGAAAATTACTGACCGTGGGGATGCCTGTCTGGATGGCGATCGCCTCTCCTCGACCCAACTGCACACTGTAGCCCAGAGGTTCAGATGAGGACGGGGGACGGTGAAACACCGTTTGTCCGTGGGAGCCGATCAGATCCGCTGGGGGATGATTGGCTTGTACCGTGAGGGCGGCTTGGGCGAAGGCGGTGGCGATCGCGTCATCCAGTTGCGCTAGGGCTTCGATGGACAATTCCGCCCCCGCACAGACCGCTAGAATCTGTTCTCTCAAGGCTGGCGGATAGGGCACCGTCTCACTCACCAGTAGCGTGACCGTCAAATCCGTGGTCATCCCCGATAGCTGCACCAGAGCGGCATCAATCCCATCTACGGAGGTGCCGCTCATTAAACCAATTACCCGCATTGGCATTAGTTCACCAAAACAGGGGCATGGCTGAGTTGGTGGCTGGCTTCTGATACGGCTTGTCTGGCCCACTGGTCCGCCGCCAAATTGTCATCGAGGGAGGGGGCACTGTGGTTATCGGATTGGTGGCGATCGCACACTTGCTCAATCACCTTAGGAATATCGAGGAACTGGATTTTCTCCGCTAAGAATAGCTCCACCGCTTGTTCATTCGCCGCATTGAGCACCGCTGGCATGGACCCCGCCGCCCGTCCCGCCGCATAGGCCAAGTTAATGCAGGGATATTTCGCGTGGTCGGGGGCACGGAAAGTCAAATCCCCACAAGTGATCAAGTCAAAAGGCTTCCAATCCGTGGCGACGCGCTCCGGCCAAGACATGGCATAAAGCAAGGGCAAACGCATATCCGGCCAGCCCAATTGAGCCAACACAGAAGTATCCTGCAATTCAATCAAGGAATGAATAATGCTTTGGGGGTGAATCACCGCATCAATATGGTCGTAGTCCAATCCGAACAGGTAATGGGCTTCAATCACCTCCAACCCCTTATTCATCATCGTGGCGGAATCCACGGTGATTTTTTGCCCCATTGACCAGTTGGGGTGCTTCAGCGCATCGCTTACCTTCACCGTGGCCAATTTTTCCACCGGCCAATCTCGAAAGGCTCCACCGGAAGCCGTCAAAATAATTCGCCGCAAGCCGCCATCGGGAACCCCTTGCAAACACTGAAAAATGGCGGAGTGTTCCGAATCCGCTGGCAACAATTTCACCCCATGTTTTTCCACGAGAGGCAATACTACCGGACCACCCGCAATCAAGGTTTCTTTGTTGGCTAGAGCAATATCTTTCCCGGCTTGAATCGCAGCGATGGTGGGCAACAACCCCGCACAACCGACGATACCTGTGACGACCGCTTCCGCATCGCCATATTGGGCCACTTCCACAATCCCTTCAGTGCCGCTGACAATGATGGGCTGGGGATCGAGATGGGCGATCGCCTCTTTTAATTCCGAGAGTTTGGAGGGATCCGCGATCGCCACAATTTCCGGTTTAAACGCTTCCACCTGCTGCGCCAGCAGATCCACATTGCGCCCCGTGGCTAAGCCCACAACCCGAAACTTATCCGGGTGATGGGTGACAATATCCAGAGTTTGGGTACCAATGGACCCGGTTGATCCGAGAAGGGTAATTGCTTTCATAAAAGGGTATAAAGATAAGCGACTGCAAGACGGTTGAGCCAAAAGCGAGTTGGCCTGCTCTCCATTCCACTATAGGACGGAGATGAATTGTTACACCAATCTTAAGACGAAGCTTGCACCCCCATCCCCCTTTTTTTGCTCTCAATACTGTGATCCTGAAATCTCTGGGATTGTAGTAAGCTAAAACGATTTTAGTTTGCGTATTTTGG
>JBFRWC010000267.1:0-11475 GCA_051439365.1 Leptolyngbyaceae cyanobacterium | reverse complement strand
GTGATACTGTCCCAATCAATTCGCAAAATAGTGTTGTTGGGGTTGATGGCCGCAATTCGTCCTTGCCAGCCACCCAAGGGAATCTTGAAGTCAGGGTCAAACACATCGGGCTTGACCACCACCACATCACCCACCTGAAACCTTCGCTTTACTTTCATCCCTATTCCTTCGGCTCCAATTGATTGTTGCCCTCAAGCGAGATTACCTTGTCCTCATCTGGGACTATTGTGCCAGTATCCCCCAAGTGTGTACCAGTCCATTCCTCAGTTTTGGTTTATTATGCCTATAGAGATGAATTTTTGTGAATATTGTCACCGAAGCCATTGACTTTAGCTTTTCAACCCACCGATGCCGTCATTCCAGCCAGCCAGTGGCACGCCCTTGATCCATTGTGGCAAGGGGATGAGACGGTTGTCCAGCAAGGACTACCCCATAATCAGCTTGCACCCGCATGGCAAATCTTGATGTTGGGTGATGGCTCGCCCACCCGCCACTTGCAGCTGTTAACCCGTGAATCCACGGAAGTGGATGTGATCGATATGTCCCCCGTCGGCCACAACGCAGATAATGCCCCTGCCCTAATTCAAATGATTCCCGGTCCTCGGCTGCGTCGTCAGGTTTGGCTCCGGACCGCATCGGGTCAGCGTCTGGCCTATGCTACCTCTTGGTGGGAAGCCGCCCACGTGGATGAGTACTTACAAAATCGCTCCTTGCCAATCTGGGCCAGCTTAGCTCGGCTACGAACGGAATTGTATCGAGATGTCCGGGGCATTTGCTACGGCCATTGCCCTGAGCTAGAGCAGGCATTTGGCGAAACGGGACCCTTTTGGGGCCGACACTACTTGTTCTGGCACCATAATCAACCCCTGACCCTAATCTACGAGGTCTTTTCCCCCTATCTCTCTCGATACCTGGGGCCTGTCAAGGCCACCATAGGATAGATGATGACAATCAATCATCCCAATGCAGCTCGGATGCAGTACTGTCCAGCTTGCGGCCAACGCACCTTTGAGGCTAGCTCTCCCAAGTCATTCTGCTGTTCCCAGTGTGGTTTCACTCTGTACGTCAATGCAGCCGCAGCAGTCGCAGCGCTGATTGAGAGCGAGGGTGACCTGCTCCTGGCGGTACGAGCCAAAGACCCTGCGGTCGGAATGCTAGATTTGCCCGGTGGGTTTGTGGACCACCACGAAACCATCGAGACAGCCCTGGCGCGAGAACTGCGAGAAGAGCTAGGGATAGACATCATCGCGGCTATGTTGGGCGATCGCTCCTCTACGCCGACCGACCCACCCACTCACCCACCCACCCACTCACTCACCCCCCACTACGTCGGCTCCTACCCCAACACCTATCACTATCGGCAGATCACCTACGAGACCGTAGATATGTTCTACCAAATTGTACTGCCCCATAAGCCTAAGCTCAGTGCAGACGATGATGTGGCGGGATTTGTCTGGGTGCCCAAGAAGGTGATCCCATTTGACCAGATTGCCTTCTCATCAGTCCGTGACATTCTGAGACAGTGCTATCCCTCTGGTCCCCCCATCAACACTCCCTCTAACGCTGATACTCGCTAACTTTCGCGCTTTATCCCCGTCCAGCGCCAGTATTTGGCTAGCCGTTGGCAGCATTCCGGCAGCGATTTTGGGTTGTGACCGGGGTGAAAGCTATGGAACAATGAAAAGTGGCAAAAATTCACAGGATTGAAAACAACTAAGGTGGGTTGGGCGATCGCATGACGGTAACAAATGAAAAGGCCACAGCAAATGTCGCAACAGACGATAAAACGGTCGTCAAGGACTACTTCAACAGCAAGGGTTTCGATCGCTGGCGACGCATTTACGGCGAGACCGATGAGGTCAACAAGGTCCAACTGAATATCCGTAAAGGCCATCAAAAAACGGTGGATACGGTGATGGAGTGGCTCAAGGATGACGGGAATCTTGCGGGGCTGACCGTGTGCGATGCCGGATGTGGCGTGGGTAGCCTCAGTTTACCCATGGCCAAAGAAGGGGCCACTGTTTCCGCCAGCGATATTTCCGAAAAGATGGTGGGAGAAGCGAGGGAACGGGCGATCGCAGAATTAGGTCAGTCTACCAACCCCGTCTTTGAAACCAAGGATTTGGAAGGTCTCACGGGTACTTACCATACGGTGATTTGTTTGGATGTCCTCATCCATTATCCTCAAGACAAAGCCGATGCCATGATTACCCATTTAGGCTCATTGGCCAGCGATCGCCTCCTGCTCAGCTTTGCCCCCAAGACCTGTCGCTATGCAGTGTTGAAAAAAATTGGCGACTTCTTCCCTGGTCCCAGTAAAGCCACCCGCGCCTACCTCCACCGCGAATCCGACGTGGTGCAAATCCTGGAAGCCAACGGCTGGACGATTAAGCGCCGCACCCTGAATAAAGCGCCTTTCTACTTCTCTCAACTCCTAGAAGCCGTTAGGTAACCAAAGTCCCGCCCCTTGGAAGAACCCCGGATTCTCAAAGAATCCGGGGTTCTCAGGCGCTACATTAATGACTGGAGTGCTTTGAGTAAAGACTCTCCCATTGCTTTGCACCCCACTAGATTCATGCCGGGAGACATCATATCGCCCGTGCGATCGCCCTGATCCAACACCAGATTAACCGCTTGCTCAATCCGGCTAGCGGCTTCAGGCTGATCAAGACCATAGCGCAACATCATCGCCACACTGAGGACTTGGGCCATCGGGTTCGCTTTATCTTGTCCGGCAATATCCGGGGCAGACCCATGAACAGGTTCAAACACGCCCGGTCCATCAGCTCCCAAACTAGCGGAGGGCAACATGCCAATGCTTCCGGTCAACATCGCTGCGGCATCGGACAAAATATCGCCAAACAAGTTGCCTGTGACGATGGTGTCAAATTGCTTGGGCCAGCGCACCAGTTGCATGGCGGCATTGTCTACATATAAGTAACTCAGGTCCACATCGGGGTAGTCTGGGGCTAGGGCAGTAATGCGATCGCGCCATAGTTGCGAAACATCCAACACATTCGCCTTGTCCACCGAACACAATTGCCCCTGTCGTTTCTGGGCGGTTTCAAACGCCACCCGGCCAATGCGATCGATCTCCGCATCGGTATAAACCATCGTGTTAAACCCCCGTTGCGCCCCAGCTTCATCAGCAAAAATGCCCTTGGGCTGCCCGAAGTAAATGCCCCCCGTCAACTCCCGCACCACCATGATGTCCACCCCTTCCACCACCTCACGCTTGAGGCTAGAGGCATCGACCAACTGGGGCAAAATTTGGGCCGGACGTAAGTTGGCAAACAAGCCGAGTCCTGCTCTCAACCCTAATAAGCCCCGTTCGGGCCGCTGATTATTGGGTAAGCTGTCCCATTTTTGCCCCCCAATCGCGGCCAGCAAGACTGCATCACTGTTCTTGCATTGTTTTAGGGTTTCATCAGGTAAGGGATTCCCCGTCTCATCAATGGCACAGCCCCCTACTAACGCCGAAGTGAAATCAAATGCGAGGTCAAATTGGCGACCAATTTCAGTTAACACAGCAACGGCCACGTCCATAATTTCAGGGCCAATGCCGTCTCCTGGGAGGAGGGTAATGCGGTAATGCGTCGTCATGTGAAAATTCAGCCACTTATGGCGATCGAGGGATGGCGATCGCACCAAGGACGAGTAGAACGAACGCTAACGAGAAGCGATCGCCACTACCGAACCTCAGCCGATCAAACCAAGTGCGCCCCGTATTCTATCCCAAAATCTCTTCCTTATCCCTGACGCTGCATAAATTCTACCTTTGGGAGTAATGGATCGGTGACAAGGCCAACGCCTCTGAACTGCCAGCGCTGCATCAGCCCTTTGAGTTGGGGTTTACTGACGGATTCCACCGCAAAATCGGAGGCCCGATCAGGGGCATGGGTATTGAGATAGCTGAGGCCATCGGCGTACTCTTGAAACATGATCAGATAGCCAGGATCGGGTTCCTCACTGGGGTTCTCAGTCCGACCGTGAGGATGAGCCACCAAGTAGCTCCCGTCTTTGCGCGATCGCAACAAGTAGTAAAGATCCGTCAGCATTACCTTAACCCTGTCGAAAAATCGTCTTCTAACGATACCATTCTTTACCTGTGGGGCGAGAAAATGTCAGTCAGGATCTCCCTGAAATCTCTATGTAAATCCCGAATTTCACACGCTTTAGCCGTGGACGTGGATCAACTTATCGTAAGGATAAAGTGACTAATTTTCCGATTCTGATCTAAACTTAGGTGTACTAGTTGACTAACAACCATCAGCATCCCCACTGTGTACCTAGTTGTGTCCCTAGCCTGTGTGCGTTGCCCATGCATACAGTGTGTGTACGTGGCTTGTGTACATTGCTAGAGATTAATCACAAATTCCAAAATGCATCTGCCATTTTAGCAACTGTTCAAGGGGCAATGGGTATATTTAGGTTAAAGGGTGGTTATCTACCCATCCCCATATCATTTCGTTGTTTTAGCGCTACATAGAGTTTAGTATGAAAAGTGATGTTGATCTGATTAAACGGCTTAGCCCCAGCGCCATGGATCAGATTATGCTATATCTGGCTTTCAGTGCAATGCGGACTAGTGGTCACCGCTATGGCGCGTTCATGGATGCAGCGACCAATGCGGCTAAGTACGCGATCTATATGACCTACATGGAGCAGGGGCAGAATGCTCGCAAGACGGCAGACCTGTACCATGCTGAACCCCGCAGAGTCCGAGAAATTGTCAAGGAAGTCAGCCATGCGTTAACGGAAGGTCGGTTGCTCAAGATGTTGGGATCGCAAGGTCCACACTATCTTATTCAGTTTCCTTGTGTTTGGCTAGAACGCTATCCGTGGCAACCGGGCAAATCTCGCATTCAGGGCACGGGGTTAATGGCCAGTGAGAAGCGCCAAATTGAGGCTAAGCTTCCCCAGCATCTTCCTGATGCTCAACTGATTAATAAAATCCAGTTTATGGAACTGATTGAGTTCCTCCACGCCCGCTCTCAGGAAGACGGGGCCACCGATCGACGCATGGCCTTTAGTGAAGCGATCGCCAACCACATCGAGCGTCGCCTGATCCATTCCAAAACGGTCACCAAAGTTGACTCGCCGTGGGGGATGCCCTTCTATGCTCTCACTCGCTCGTCTTATTCGCCAGCGGATGATGCGGAACGAGCTTGTGTCATGGTTGAAGATACAGCCCGATACTTCCACATGATGCGAGCCTGGGCCGAAAGAGAACCCCAGACGTTACGGATCTTAGAGGATTTAGACATCCCTCCCCATCGGATTGAACAGGCGATGGCGGAGCTGGATGAGATCATTCGCCAATGGGCCGATCGCTATCACGAAGAAGGGGGCGAATTATTTACGGTCCAGATGGTGTTTGGTACGAAGGATGACTTGCAGCCGCCTGCACCCTGACTATACTCCTGGTTGATGATAATCCATCGTGGTTCGCTCCAGGCGCTCCGCCAGTTCTAAGGTGGGGGTTTGGTGAGCAAACGCACCAGTCAAGGCCAAAACAGTCGCCACATCAAGTGCGCCTGACTGGCGGAGCCCAGGATTATCGGCTTGGAATTGGCGTAACGCCCGGTGCCACCGTTTGGGAGCATAAGGCATCCAACTCAAGGGCGATGAGGCGAAGTCACGGAAATCATAGCCCAAGGCCAACAGGTAACGTTGGGCCTCAGGGGGCGATAATTCAATGTCTTGGGGACGGAAAATGGGAATATACTCCTGCCGCCACACTGCCTCCAAAGCTGAGCGATCGACCATAAAGGCTTTCCCCTCCGCCGGATCAGCAATCACCGCCGTATCCTGATTCATTTTCAAGAGTGCTACCGCATGGGGTAAGCGGCGATCGCCATCCCGCAACCAAATCGACAAAATGCCGGGACGATTGATCTGGCGGATCGTGTCCCAAGTTGGTTGCAACGTGAGCCCATCCATCCCCAACTCTTGGGCAGCGGAAATGAGCTGCGGCATTGAGGTTCCAGCCCGACTTGTCCCTGCCAACTTGGCCACTTCTGGCTCCGAGGTATTGATCTGCCACTGGTGCAGGACCGTAGCGAGAGCGGCTGGGGCACAACTGCTCTCAGAGGTTTGCCTCACAATTCCCTGGGGACCAACATGATGGGTCAACGATGGGTAAATCGGCGTTAGCAAATACTGCTCTATCCCAAGTAGGGTCAAAAAGCCAACACCACAAATTAGGACAGTCGCGAAGAGCTGACGCTGAGCCACCTGCCAACTGATGGCGATCGCGACCCCACAAACACCGAGGAGGAGCGATCTTAGGAGCAACCAACTCATCTGTATCCCTGCCGCTTTCCAGGCCAGAGGTGCAAATGGCAACTGTGGCAAGTGCGAGATCACAATCACGGCACAAACGCAGCTCCCAAGTCCCACTAAAGAGAGGGGTGCTTTACCCCTAAATAAATTGTTTGCAGTAACACCCCGTTGCCTCAAGAGCCAGCCCAGCCCAATGCCAGAAGTCATTACCACAAACCCAAAAACAATATTTACTGCGACTCCAACTGACATCCAATCTGCCCTTAACCTACGTCAACATGAACTGACTAGCCTTGCCTAGCCATATCCCAAAACTCTTTCAACAGCTTCTAAGCAAGCTGGCCAAAATAAGATCAAAATGCCTTTGGTAAAGGCCACCCTAAAGTTGGACACAAGGCTCCAGCGGCAATGTATCCGTCGTGTAAGTCCAGTTCTGTAAGATAGACTGTGTTACCACGCAAACTCTTGCCAAAGCCCAATATATTTCCGTATTGCCTATGTAGTTAGTATTACTGAAAAGCTAGGGAAAGCCTAGAGGCTTGTGTAAGGGTTTCATGAAGACTGAGCCAATTGAGGTGAACTTTTCAGTACGAACACTAGGCTAGAATGGCGGCAAATAGCTGAGTCCGATGTATGGGATATTGGGCTAATGACTGTGGTTGAGGAAGTGGGTATGGTGAAACAGATACGGCAGCAGAGGCGAGCAATGAGCAAATTAACCTATCTCCTTCTGGGGTTGAGCTTAGGCATCCTAACCCAACATAAGGCGTTGGCCTTAGACCCCCTCTTTAGGAGCCAGATGGATACACAGCCTCTATCCGAACGGTTTTTGGGGTTGAAACAGCCGTCCTTGATAGCAACACCTTTGATGGCAGAGTCTTCCACTAGTATGGCCTCTGTTTTAGCCGCACTTCCCACTCCAGAGGAGCGATCGCGTCCAATAAATGTGCCGCTGGTTCCCGATATGTTTCTGCCAAGCTACCCATCATTTGATAGCCAACTGCTTGATCAGCAAATTGTTTTATATTCACTGCATTTATTGCTGTCCGGGCCGCCAGACATTCTGATTGTGGGCAGTTCTCGGGCCATCCAAGGAGTCGATCCTGACACCCTCCGACGTTCTCTGGTGGCAAAAGGCCATCCTGAATACTCAATTTATAACTTCAGTATTAATGGGGCTACGGCTCAGGTAATCGACCTCTTGCTCAGGCGAATATTGACACCGGAACAGTTGCCCAAACTCGTCATTTGGGCAGATGGCTCACGGGCCTTCAATAGCGGTCGCCTGGATCGAACCTATGAGCAAATTTTGAGTTCGGAAGGGTTTCAACAGATTGAAAATGCCATGCATCCCATTCTGTACCGAGCCTCTGAGTCTAAAGTGGAACAGTGCCGGGATATCCTGCCGTCCTATTTTCCTATTACGGCACAAACTTCTCCAATCGGGACAATTTCCCCGATGACGACCTCCCATGCGGACGGGATGGCACAACACCACTTCGCAATAAGTATCGCTGATCCGTGGGCTGAACTGACCGCCTTCAAAAGGGCTAACCCCGCCGCACCCCTCAAGCAGATTCCACTTACTTCTCCTTGTTCTCGCCTTCGATCGCTCCAGTCCGAGGAACAATTGCCAACGAACCATGCAGTCAATCATTTTTCCACCCGTGGGACTGGGACTAATGATGATGACTGGATCCTGCTTGAAACGTTTAAATCGATTCCGACCTTCGCTCTCAATGCCTCTGGGTTTTTGGAAAACTTCACCGAGTTTGATCCCGCAACCTACTACAAGACCTTCCCCTACGTCGCGGGAGCATATGACTCGAACTATGTCCCCTTTGCATTAGAAGGAGAACAAACTGAGGCCATGCTCAGAGTTAATAGCCACTTGAATCAACATCGTGTTTCCTTAGTTGTGGTCAACTTGCCCTTGAGTCAGACATACCTAGATGTGACCCGAACCCATTATGAGTCGATATTTATTGACCATATGCGGCGATATTCATCGCGAACTGGGTTTACATTCGTCGATTTGAATCAACCGCACCTGGCCCAAGACCGCTACTTTGCTGATCCCAGTCATCTCAATATTGTGGGGGCCAGAGCGGTCGCTCAGCAAATTGCACTCCAGCCCGTTATTACGTGGCCCACCCTAGATTTAGCCCAACCAAATTAAGCAAGTGGAACTAAGGACGCGAACTTGCTGTCCCCTATGCTCTTAGTTTTTGCGCGATTGAATTTTCCTGATAGGGCGATCGCCACAGCATATTTAATCCATTTGGCCCGACAAAGGGTTGACACGCCCTCTGCGAACTGTATATAGTAGGAAACGTTGGGAAAACAAAAAACCAACACGAAGTAACGACCGGTGAGTCTTTTACAAGCTTGCCCCCATCGTCTAGAGGCCTAGGACACCTCCCTTTCACGGAGGCGACGGGGATTCGAATTCCCCTGGGGGTATTTCTCAAAAAAAAACTTAAATCAGGCTCTTGTGAGGAACATCCCTTCAAGTGCCTGATTTCTAGCAATTAAGGATAGTCACTTTAATATGCGCTTGCTTACCTGATCCGGCTCACTTTCCTCAGTGATCCTGAATACTTATCAAGTGCTGAAATCTCTTTATCCGAAGTTCTTGTTAGAGGGCAGTTAGGGATAGAGGATAGGGCTTGCGGAATCCAATTAGCTCACCGCAATTGATTGGTGAGCTAGGTCTTAAACTACTGGTCGTCAGATTCTTCCAGATTGTCTGGATCGACATAATGACAACTTGCTTCATCCACGCAGATTAGGGCCCAGCCAGATTCATCAATCCCCATTAGTTGATAGGATGCATCCTGCTGCACAAAGAAACCCTTGTGATTACGAGTTTCGGGCTTGACACCAACAGTTGGTTTCATGGTAACGGTCTCCTTAGATGACGTTAAAAATTCTAGATACTAAAAAGTTGTAGCCCGACCAACTAAAGTCAATAGGGGCTACTCATCACTCCCATGCAGAAAGCTTATCACCCAAAACCTGTTTCTTTTATTAAGTTATCTTGAGCAAGTCGTGGGTGAAAGGTTAAATAACCAGTCACCTCAGTAGGGAAAATGTTTTTTGCTACATTTTGGCGAAGGGCTATTTAGCTAGAGACAGTTTGGCGGGAGCTTGTGTAGGCTAATCTAAAATCCAGCCTTGAACCCGTGTGAGGGTCTTCCACCCAGGCTTACGGCTGAGGCCATCAGCAAAGTTTTTCTCCACTTCTTCCTTTAATTCTGGTACGGCCATGATGAACTGTTGGGCTAGTTCTACGTGGGTTCGTACGCCCTTGTGGGAGGTGTCGATCATGGCGATCGCCAAGTTGATCCGGGCTTGGGGGTCTTCGGGATTGAGCTTCACCGCTTTTTGGGCTGCTCTATACGCCGAGGTGGGCTTATCCACTAAAAGATAAAGCCACGATAAACACGTCCAAGCCGGACTACTCTTGGGCGATCGCTCGCACACCTCTTTGAACATTGGAATCAGTTCTAGAATATCGTCACCGTTTTGATAGCGCTCTAGTCCTGCCTCAAAAAGTTCTTCAACGGTTTGGGTCATAGCAAAATACGAATCACAATAGCATTTTCAGCCAGAACAACTGAAAAGTCGGGGAACGGTTGGAGCGCCGTTTAAGAAAACGATGTCCCACAACCACAGGTTTGATTAGCATTGGGATTAGTAAACTGGAATCCACCCCCAATCATGGCCTTGCTGTAGTCCAACATCAGACCGTAAATATACAGCATACTCTTGGGGTCAGAAACAACCTTGAAGCCCTCATAGTCAAACACTTCGTCATCCTCACGGATGTTTTCAACCTGCTCGAAGTCCATTGTGTAAGACATTCCAGAGCAACCTCCTTGGCGCACCCCCACTCGGAGACATAAATCCTGGCCACCTTGCTGTTCGCGCAGCAATAGCACTTGTTCTAGTGCGGTCTCAGACAGAAGGATACCCTTCTGGGGCGCGGGTGTTGGGTCAGCTTGGGCTGTATTGGGTTGGGATGTAGTAGTCATGGGATTCCGTAGCTCCTTGGAACGGTGATATGCATATCCCATATGGTACAGTACACCGCTGATCACGTGCTGGTTCTGGTGAACATCTAGAACATCCAGTGGACTTAGGAATCTGCCACCCAAGTTCCCGAATGGACACCGCTTTAGCCTAAGGCTGATAAAGCATCCCTTAGTAGATTGAGAACATTACAATCAATAAGTTTTTTGTCGATATACGTATTTACATGAAGAAAAGGCAGTGATTTTACCCGGACTGTAACAGTTCCTCACAAAGTTACAATTCTTAGGTCATCTGAGTGATACGATTCCGATTGAATTGTTCAGAGAAGCAGTCTATGTCAGAAACTCTTACTGGAACAACCCCTTTGTTTGGTGGAAGCACGGGCGGCTTACTCACCAGCGCTGAAGTTGAAGAAAAGTACGCCATTACTTGGACTAGTACGACGGAGCAGGTTTTCGAGATGCCCACAGGTGGCGCAGCCACAATGGTGGCAGGCGAAAACCTCTTGTATTTTGCTCGGAAAGAACAGTGCTTAGCTTTGGGAACTCAGCTACGCTCTAAGTTCAAGCCCAAAATCGATAACTACAAGGTATACCGGGTTTTCCCCTCTGGAGAAACGGAATACCTCCATCCCAAAGATGGTGTTTTCCCCGAAAAGGTTAATGAAGGTCGGGTTGCTGTGGGGACAAACGATCGCAAGATCGGCGATAACCCAGAGCCTGCCACGATCAAGTTCACTGGAAAAAATTCCTTTGACTAAGCCTTTGGGGAAGGTTGTGATTGTTTGTCCGTGATAAGGAGATAGGTCAGGGCATTGGTGGCACTTTGGCGTTGTCCTATTTTCCATGACTAAGTTGGTTTTATGATGAAGGGGGCACCCTAGACAGTGCCCCCTATTTTTTAATGATATTTCGTGGTTGATTACAGTAGTCGCATGATCCTCCCTACCTTCGAAGAATTTGCAGCACTAGCCCAGCAGGGGAATTTTGTTCCGGTGTATCAAGAATGGGTGGCCGATCTAGACACACCTGTCTCGGCTTGGTACAAAGTTTGCGCGGGGTGTCCCTATAGTTTTTTACTGGAGTCGGTGGAGGGGGGAGAGAAGCTGGGCCGCTATAGTTTATTGGGGGCTGATCCGGTGTGGGTCTGTCG
>JBFRWC010000266.1:0-9679 GCA_051439365.1 Leptolyngbyaceae cyanobacterium | reverse complement strand
ATTGGAAACTGGGCCATCAAGTCGTTAGGGTCATCAGGATCTAGCTTGTCCTCTGTGTCTCCTGTCCCTTCACCAAGATGGATCGATTTTATGAGCGCATCATTGTCTTGGTCTTGGTCTTGAGTCTGAGTCTGGGAGCGAGGCCCGTTATTTCTACTCTCTAGGTCAATAATTTCTGTTTCTTGGTGCTCCAAAATTGCGGTCAATTCATCAGCGGCTGGCTCTTGGGAATTGACGGATGAGAAAGGGCCTGAATGCCCATCAGAAGGTGGGATGGGGAACTCAGCCGCCTGAGTCTTTTCAAGCACAAACGTGGCCTGATTATCCGTGTTGAGGTTGTGAACAATTTTTTGAGGATGAGTTCTATGGGGGTTGGGGGCAGGTGATGGGGCAGAGTCATCAGCCTGAGAGGAACTCGCTGATGAGTTGTCTGAGTATTTGAGGTAGGCCGATAATGCGGCTTGTAAGGCTTGGGAAGAAATGCGCCGAGTCACCAGAGTATAGTGCAAATAGGAAACAATGCGCCTAACATAATCACTAGCAGTATGATCCTGAGGACTGACCATACCCAAATGTAGCCGACTCCCATCCAGAAATAAGGGTAATACCTGGTAATACAAGCAGGCTTCAATGGGCAATACCCCATCAATCAGGATAAACATCTGTTCAATATTCAGTTGTCCAACCAAGGTTTCTTCAGAGAAAAACTGACCGAGATGGGTCATGAGTTCTCGATAAATGGCTTGATCGTCTTGGAAAGAGGGCCTGGAAGCATTGGATGGCAGCATTGGTTTCTAGTGACGATGGGTGTTTGACCGCAGGACAAACTTTTATGTGAAGATATTACTACGTCGCTCCTCTGATGGTCTGTGATGCCAAATATAACTTACTCCATTCACTCATGACCTGAGTTGTTTTTTTATTGGACTCACGGGCAATTTCATCAATGGTTTTTCCAGCTTGAAGTTGGGTAATCAATTGTTGTTGATTAGGAGTCAAACTGTTCCAAAATTCTTCCCATTGAGTTGGTGTCAGACCCAAACGATGCTCAGTCAAGGAGGTGCCTAACCAACTTGTCACGAGTTCAGGTTGACTTTTGAGGCTGAAGACCCGGATGGCATGATAACTAATTTTTTCCCGCAACCGATACACTTGCCGAATCTCGAGGTTCATGAGTTGGGCGATCGCCTCCTGGGTTTTTCCTTGGAGATGATACTCAAGCCACTGCGCCGCGTCAGCACTGACATTGTCTTCAAGATAGCTGATAAATTCTGTCTTGACATTGGATCGCAGGGTTTGCTGGTCTTCCCAGTATTGAGTATCTTGGTGTTGGGCGATCGCTTCATCGTCCAGTAAGCTAACGGGGTTGTCGCTGTCGTCGAGGGTGACTTCTTCGGACACAAGGCGCACCATATCTCCGGTGGGCACTTGGGTCATCCCTCCCCGTTGAGTCCGACGCAGATAATTCACAAATCGATACACCAGTAAAGGTTGGTTCCGGATGGGTCGTAAACAGTATTCCTCAATGCTGGTGAGCATCAGGGCATTTCTCAGGCGCGGATGGTTAGTGCATTGAGCAATCCAGCGAATTTGGCTTTGGATATGGCGATCGCTCTGGATCATTTCCTGAATCACTTCCTGGAGTACATCGATCACACTCCGCCGCCGATCCCGTGACAACGCCACCCAAGTTTTAATTTTGTTACGAATGAGGAAAAGACTAGCCAGCCGTTGAATCAGTTTGTTGTAGCCCTTGGCCTCAGGCAAGTCTAGATAGCGTTGAATCAGAATGCGGTAGCGATAATCCATTGCTTGGCGCAGGATAGCCAGCTTTTCTGGCGGTATCTGGTCAAAGTGCTCCCGATCCTCACCAATCAACCAGTTCACGATGCTTGTGATCGTGCTGGCAGACTGCCCTGGACAGTCGCGCTCAATCCGGGCCTGCCAGCTTTGTTGTAACTCTTCAACAATTGCCATTAAATTGCTATCTCTCCGTGCCTCTCAGTAGTCTACCGTTCTAGCATTGCTGCACTGACACGATCAATTCTAATCTTTACGTTATCGCCAGTGGTGAGCCAAGGCAACCTGTCTGCAAAACCCATGGGACTAAGTCGGATTAAGAACTGAGGAGCGATCGCCACAATAGGTGACTATCGTAAAAGACGGATTGCATTAACTCTAGCCGCACCGAGTTGGGGGCTTTGCCAAACAGATTCAGCATGGCAATCAGCAGATCAGGAACGGGTAAGGTATCGGCCAAAAATCCGGACCACTGGGATTGGGGCAAGTCAAAAAAGCTGTTAAAAAAGCGACAGAGTTGCCGTTGGTCAAATCGCATCAAGTTTTCCAGACCAAACAGGTAGATATAGTATTTCCGCAGGCGATCGCTGGGCCAGAGGGCGGACCAAGCACTAGCAGAGAGTTGGGACGGGGAGATAGTGGGCTGGGCGAGGGCGGTGGCGATCGCCTGGGCCAAAATGGGTGCCCGTCGTAGCAATGCACCCACCATATACCCAGTCGCCGGGTGAACCATACTAGCCGATCCGCCAAACCCCACCACCGATTGGTCAAAGGGAGGCATGGGAGCATTCATGGGAAAGAGGCAGTATTCTTCGTCATGGAGTTCCAACAGTTGTACCCCTTGCAACGCCAGCCGCTGTTGTAGCCGCTGCTTCAGCACATCAAAGGGCACAGCGGGAAACGCAGCGAGTGAGGTCTCTTCCACAAAAAAGACATCATTGCCCAAGTTCATACCGTAAAGAAACGTGGGAGACGCTAACCGTTCAGTCTCAGAGAGATGATCGGCCCGATAGTCCATCAGCACAAACTGATCGGGGCAGATGGGCGGGGTAGAAAAGCGCCCGACAATGCCGTAGGCAGCTTGATAGGCGACACCGCCTTTGGTAGATACGGGATGGGAGCGTCGGACCAAAATAGGCTTATGTCCGGTCGCATCAATGATCAGCCGAGCGGCTAGGGATTCCCCAGCCTGGGTGACAACGGTCGAATGGGAGGCGTGGTGATCCACTTGAGCGGCGTAGCCCAAATGCCAGGTCATCTGTCCCTGCTGGCATTGAGCTAAGAGATGGTCCTGAAGTTTCTGCTTATCCAGCAGCCCATAGGTGCGATTCAGCGACTTTTCAACGGGACCAAAATAGCCCACACAATCTTGCCACTGGTGGGCGAGGAGATCTGGAAGGTTAAGCGCCTCTAGTTCATCACGCCAGATGCCATAGGTATTTGACCATGCCGCAGTGGGTGGGGTGGGAGCTAATCCGCCCACAGTCAACCCGCTCTGACACAGTTGAGCGGCGATCGCTAACCCTGCCGGACCTGTCCCTACTACCAGTACATCTAACACAATCCCTAATCTTCTCCCAGCCCCTAGAGGGTTGTCTTGAGCGCCTCACTTGTTGAAATCAGTGGCGATCGCGCCGCTATTCACTCGCGCCACCATCCATGTTGTATCACAATCTTTACATTACAGTATTTGTGATGGTCCGACCCGTTTGAGGCAGATCTGAATTCATCCAACTGGAGGATGGCATCAATAACTGGAATCAACGACGCTAACCTCAGTGGGGTTCACAGTGACAGTTTGTACATTGGTATGCAGCACAGTGACAGTCCACAGATCTACCATCTGTCATGGCCGTTGGGGTTGGCACTAGTAGTTGTGCATGAATTTGGTTGTACACGCACTTGGTAATGTGTTCTATGAGGATCTCTGTTTCTTGGTCATGGCTCAATCAGTCCCTCCCACCAGATTGTGAACTGCCTGCTGATGGCCTAGAGATTGCATCGAAATCAGGGATTTCTAGCTCCGTTGCATCAGAGGCTCAGGTTCCTCACTCCCCTGAATTAGCCCAGCCAGTCCTAGCCGCAGACGTTGAGCTTTACCCTCCTCCCCACGCGGGTTTCCAACCCATTCCGCTCAATAGTCTTGTCCCCAGTCCCTTAGAACCCCTGAGACATTTTGATTCACTGAATACGCCATTCAATGGCGATCGCGCTCCCAGCCCGTTGAATGCCTCCTCCCTAATACCTCAACCCTCCCTCCCGCTGCCCCCAGCCTTGCCGCCCCTACAACCCTTGCCAACGCCTCAAACCCTACCAACCATTACGGATGGAGTGTTTGCTCAGGTGTTTGAGCGTAGCCCCGATGCCATGACCCTTTCCACACTGGTAGACGGACGGTTTGTGGCGGTGAATCAGCGCTTTCTGGAATTATCTGAATACCCGCGCCAAGCCCTGATTGGGGTGCGGTCTACAGACCTTAATTTTTGGCCCAATCCAGCAGCACGGGAACAGCAACGGCAAAAGATCGAGCGACAAGGGGCACTTTACAATGAAGAGGGGGAATTCCGCACCCAGTCGGGCCAGATCAAAACGGTCACGGTCTCGGCTGAAATTCTCACTATTGATGGCTGTCCCTGCGTCCTATGCTCGATTCGGGATATTACCCAAGAGAAACATGCAGAAGAGCAGCTTCAATTGGCAAATGAACGCGATCGCCTACTGGGACAAATTTCCCTCAACATTCGTCAATCCCTAGATTTAGAACAAATTCTTCAGTCTACGGTTGCGGAAGTGCGGCAGTTCTTGGGGGTAGAGCGGGTGTTCGTGGCCCGATTTGGTCCCGGCAACCGTGGCAGTGTAGCGGCGGAATCCGTAGCGTCCACCTACCCGTCCTTGGCGGGAGAAATCATCAGCGCCGATATTTACGATGAGCTGGTGCAGGTGTTCAGCCACACCTCCCTTCGCGTGATTGATGATATGGACAGCGCGGCTCATACATCTCACTGCTTTCAACTCTTGGTATCGCGCTATCAGGTTAAAGCCGGACTGGCCGTGCCTATTCCGGTCAATGGAGCGTTGTTTGGGGTTCTGGTGGCCCATCAATGTCAGGAACCACGACCGTGGACCGAATTTGAACAACAACTATTGCAGCGATTGGCAACTCAGGTGGCGATCGCGATTCAGCAAAGTGAACTGTACTCCCAAATTCGTGACTTCAACGTCAACCTGGAGCAAGAGGTGGCTGACCGCACCCAGGAGTTGGAACAGCGCACCCAGGAACTGGAAAAACTAGGCCATTTTCGGGACTTTCTGCTCCATGCCGTCACCCACGACTTGCGAACGACAGCGGTGGGAACGACCATGTTGCTCAAGAGTCTGGCAACTCAGCCGGGAAGCACCATTCAAATGCCACGACGGTTGCTCCAAAGTATGCTCCAAGCCTGTGGTCAGCAACGGGATAAGCTCGATGCCATCCGGGAAGTCCATACTCTAGAAATTCAGGGCATTCCCCTCCATGTTGCCCCCCTGAACTGTCATACCATTGTGGACAATGTGATGGCATTGCTCCAGCCCCGTGCCCAGGCGAATGACGCGGTCTTGCTCAATCATCTGCCCCCCGTGCTGCCCAACTTGCGAGGGGATACGGTCCAGCTAGAACGGGTTTTTCACCATCTGATTACCAACGCGATCGCCCACAATCCTCCGGGTATTACGATTACCATCCAGGCCCAAGTGCCACCTCCACTGCCACCATCGTTGTTAGAGTCGCTACCGGTCGATCATCCTGGGCTCGACCATCCTGGGCTCGACCATCCTGGACCGATCAAGTTTCAGGTCCAAGATAATGGTCAAGGCATTGCCCCAGAGCAGCGCGATCGCCTGTTTCAGCTTTGTTCCGATTGCACCGAATCCCGACAGCTTAGCGGCATTCGCCTAGGGCTGTATCTCTGCCATCAAATCATCACGGCCCACGGTGGGACGATTGGCGTGGAGAGCGATCGCCAACACGGCACAACCATTTGGTTTACCCTGCCGACAACAGCCCCCCGGCTTCTTTGAGAAACTGGGGGGCTAATATCATTTTTCTAGCAAGCTGCGCCAAATAGGGCTTCGAGCATGAAGTCGTAGGCGGTCAAGCGCCCAAAGGCGATCGGCAGAAAACCCTAGAATCCAGGGTTCTTTGAAATCTCCGGATTTCGAGGCGATCGCTACAAGACTTTAGCATAGGCTTGGCTCAGCTTTTCCACATAGCGCTCAGCGCTGAACTTTTGGGCCTGTTGATAGCCAGCCTGAATGAGCTTCGGGGGTAAAAACTCACTATTCATCAACTGCTCTATTGCCTTACGGATTTCGTTGACATCGTAGGGGTCCACATACAGCGCCGCATCACCGCACACCTCTGGCAGGGAAGAGACATTGGACGTAATCACCGGGCAACCAAAGCTCATCGCTTCCAAAGGCGGTAAGCCAAAGCCTTCATAAAGCGAGGGGAACACAAAGCAAAAGGCTCCAGAATACAAATATCGCAAGTCATTGCTACGGAGATATTCCAGCAAGCGGACTTTTTCTTCACCATCAGGATTGGCCTTAGTGGGCTTATTCAGAATCCCCACTTTCTTCAACTCATCTTCCCACAGCCAGCCTTTTTTACCCACAATGACCAAGGGCATATCCGTATCCAATCCGGCATAGGCATCAATCACCCGGCCCACATTCTTCTTCGGTTCAATTGCCCCCACAAACAAGATGTACTTTTTCGGGATGAGGTCATATTGCTTGAGGTATTTGGCGATCGCCTCTTCTGTGCCTTCCTCCTCCGTCAACGGCCTCAGGGCAATGGGCTGATAGGTGACATCCACCCGATCTGGATCCACATCAAAAATTGAGAGAATATCCCGCTTAGAACTTTCCGAAACCGTAACAATTTGGTCAGAGTCTTTGAGACAATTACGAATCAGCCGATAATAAAACTTCTTGTCATCCAAGGTGGTGTAGGGCAAGCGCAGGGGAATGAGATCATGAATCGTCGTCACCTTCTTCGCGCCCTTCACCCCCAACGGTAACGGGTAAGTGGCGTGAAATAGGTCCACATTCTGGGGCAATTGAGCCATGGAAGCTCGTTTAATTAGCTTGAACATCCCATTCGCTCGGTCAAAACAGGTGACCGAGTTGAAAATATCCACTTGCTCAATAAAGCTGGACACAGACCCGATAAAGTTGCTGTTCACCGCTCCTTTGACGACCACATCACTGGTGGGAACCCGATCAGCTTTCACCGGCAGGCCCGCAGCAACTTTTGACACCCGCGCCACATTACTAGCCCTTTGCACCCACGGATTACGGGTAATCAGATTTTGCCCCTGCCCTTGGTGGATATCGAAGAATAAAATTTCACTCAGTAACGCATTAGGCAAGTTGGGCACATCCCGGCCAAATAAAACGCTGATATCTGCCCCTAAGGTTTGCAAGGCTTGGACGAGGCTAATGCCGTAGGTTTTAATCCCAGTGCCCTGGTTAAGTTGGAGGTTATAGCCATCAACTACAATGCGCTTGCCGTCGAGCATAAGAAAAAAGTTCCGTGAGGATAAACACAGTCGTGTTGCAATGTATCAGAAATTTGGGGCGATATCAAAACCAGCGTCCCCTAACTGGCACAACTGTTCCAGTAATCGCGATAAAGGCACTGCCGACGTTGTGCGATCGCCTTCCCAAACTCTCCGGACCGAGAGGATCATCCCAAGCCCAACATCAATGGTGACTGAAATATTTTGTACGGTGCAGGTTCTTGGAAAACCTGAATTTTTTGGAAAAATTGCACGATTGCCTTCCCTGTAAGGTAGTAGGATGAAACGAAAATGATTATCGTTATCGTTTTATGCTAGGTTGACCCAGGAGTGAGTGAAAGGATGGCGAAGAGACTTATGACTACACTAAAACGGTTTGTATCCAAGCGACGAGTACAGCCACTCTCAATCGTTTTGGCGGCGTCAGCATTGTTTGGCACTGCTAGTTGCAGCGCGGAGACAACATCCTCGGAAACACCCGGAGGTTCAGACTCTCAGGCTGAAGCGCTACAAGTTGTGACGACCTTCTTGCCCATGACCCAGTTTACCAATGCGGTGGTGGGCGATCGCGCTGAGGTCATTCAACTGCTGCCTACGAATGTTGGTCCCCATGACTACCAGGCCAAACCAGGGGACGTACAGGCGATCGCCACTGCTGATGTGTTGGTCCAGAACGGCTTGGAACTGGAATTCTTCCTGGATGACATGATTGAGAATGCTGAAAATGCAGATCTGGTGATCATTGACTCTAGTGAGGATATCGCCACGCTCGCCTTCGAAGACGGTCACGCAGATCATGGCCACGATAAAGAGGCCCACGCAGATGACGACCATGACCATGATCATGATGACCATGATCATGACGACCACGACCATGACCATGACGACCATGATCATGATGACCACGACGACCACGACGACCATGATGACCATGACCATGACCATGGCGAAGAGGCTCATTCGGACCATGACCATGACCACGCCCACGCCCATGGTGAATTCGATCCCCATGTCTGGCTCGATCCTAAGCGAGCAATCGAGCAGGTGGAAAACATTCGGGATGGATTGATTGCCGCCGATCCAGAAGGCGAAGCGGAATACACTGCCAATGCTGAAGCCTTTATCGCTGAACTGGAAACACTTGATGCCGAGGTTACCGAAAAACTAGCGCCCTTTGAAGGCCAAACCTTCGTGGTGTTCCATGACTTTGCGGCTTATTTTGCTGAAAGCTATGGGTTGGAATCACAATTCTTGGTGGGAATCCCTGAAGCAAATCCATCCCCAGAGGATGTGAAGCGGGTGATGGAGACGGTACAAGCACAGGGGCTGAAAACAATCATGACCGAGCCTCAGGTAGAAGCAGCAACGTTTGAGGCGATCGCCAATGACCTTGACATCAGCGTCAGTGTGTTTGACCCGGTTGCAACAGGAGATTCTGAAGCGGTAAGCCCAGGCTATTACTTGACGACAATGCGCCAAAATGTTGAAAATTTGGTGGTTAGTTTCGAGTCGTCAGATTAAGGGTAGGAGCACGGGGGCATGGGGCAAGCACGGGTACACGGGCATTGCCCCAACGGGGGTAGGGGCAATGCTCCTATGCTTGCCCCATGCTTTTCCCAACGGGAAAGGTGGGAGGAGGAAGGAGTTGGACGATCCGGTTTTAGTGGTTGATGGGTTAACGGTGCGGCGTGAGACTCATCTGGCGATACAAAATGTGTCCTTTACGGTACAGTCTGGGACTGACATCGCTATCATTGGTCCCAATGGAGCGGGAAAAAGTACCCTGATTCAAGCAGTGCTAGGGATTTTGCCGCGCCAGTTGGGGGACGTGTTTGTGCTGGGTCATTCCCTATCTGCCAAAGGCTACTTACCTGACGAGGTGCGGCAACAAATTGCTTACTTGCCCCAAAATTTCCTATTCGATCGTCGTATCCCGATCACGGTCTCGGAACTAGTGGGTTTGGGGTGGGATCGACTGGGACTGCAATGGCCCTGGGTGGGGAAACGGGAACGCCACCATGCGATCAGATCGGCCCTAAACCAAGTGGAAGCATGGCATCTCCGTGACCAACGGGTGAGCAGCTTGTCAGGTGGGGAAACCAAGCGGGTGTTGCTGGCCTACTGTCTGGTGCGTCCCCGTTGTCTGTTGATTCTTGATGAAGCACCAGCAGGCTTAGATGTGCGAAGCGAATCCGATTTTTACCAGTTGCTCTATCAACTAAAGCAGGAACAGGGGTGGGCCATTTTGCAGGTTTCCCATAATCTAGATATGGTGCGCCGCAGTTGCGATCGCGTCCTTTGCATCAATCGTACCT
>JBFRWC010000265.1:0-15373 GCA_051439365.1 Leptolyngbyaceae cyanobacterium | reverse complement strand
TCACTATACTGTCTTTTTGGTGTTTTGTTTTGAGGTTGTGTTGGGGTGATGGGGTGTGGGGGTGATGGGGGGTTGGGGTGATGGGGTGATGGGGCTGAGAAACTGGGGTTCTGTCAGTAGTTTGGCGATCGCGCAACACCACTCCAGAGGAGTATCGTCCCACCATATCCAGAAGAACCCCGGTTTCTGGCATCTGCTAGTTTGGGAAATGGTGAGAGGGCGATCGTATTGGTTTCTCCCTTGCAGAACGCGATCGCAGTCAAATTCATCAGCTATAGTGAAAGAGTAAGTTATCATCACCATCCGCTATGACACAACTGACAATTGAACTACCGGATGCCTTAGCTGAAAAACTAGAAACTTATTTACACAATCATCCCGACGAAACCCTAGCTAACCTAATTCATGAAGCTCTAGAAATTAAATTAATCCCTAAAGACACATCCCAGTTATTAAAACTTGCTGGAATTGTCACCAACGCCCCACGCAGCGCTGTAGACCATGCAGAAGACTTCGACGATTGAAGAAACTAGTGATAGATGCAGGTCCACTAATTGGTTTGTTCTACTCAAAAGATACTTATCATCATGACTGTGTTCGAGGCTTTGAAGAACTAGCTTATACCCAAACGATTCTTCTCACCCCTTTACCCATCGTTTTTGAAGTGTACAAATGGTTGTTGCAACGGACCTCTCCAACAGTTGCCCAAAACACCCTGGCAACCATGACCGATAGCCTACACGTCTTACCATTGACACCGGAACAATTCAAAACCTTGCAAGAACTAATTTTTCGGCTACCACAATGGCATGGCTCCCTAGAAGATGCCACCGTTGCACTGACAGCTTTACAATACAAATGTCCAATTTGGACCTACAACTTTCGAGATTTCAGCATCTTCAGTGCCATAGAGTTTTGGAATCCTTCTGGTCCCAAGTAGATAGTTAGGGGCGATCGCCCAGCCGAAGCAACCAAGGTTCGGGTCTCTTAGGTGGATTTGGGCACAAACACTGTCAGGGCATTGGGCAAACACTCAACTTCCACCGGAGTGGTCCCAATAATTTCCCCGTCCAACACCACTTTTTGAGGCGGATTGGTGGCAATTTTGAGCTTGGGCGTGCAGAGGTAGTGGATATTTTCATGGTTCGTCGGCAAATTGATTAAAGCGGCCCCCAAAGCGTTTAACATGGACGTAACCGCCTGCAATTTTGTGTCGGCTTTGGCTAGGGTGACGTTGAGTAGGCCATCGTCATAGATTACCTCGCCGCTGCCTTGGGCAAACACAGACGTGGGAGGAGCCGCATTCGCCACAGTAATCGCCCCGACCTCCATCCGATAAACTTCATCTCCGATTTCAATGGCCGCATCAAACAGTTCTTGCTCATCCAACTGTTGCCATCCCGCCATCAAATAGGCCAAGACTCCCCACTGGTCCTTGAAGGCGCGATCGGCCTTCTCCACCATTTCGGCTTCAAAGCCAATGCCAACTAACAAAATCATGGGGGTGCCGTTGCAACGGGCCGCATCAATGGTTCGGGTATGTCCTTCGGCAATAACGCGGCAGGCGGTGCGGATGGGCGTGACTGTATTGGTAATCCCCAACGCTTGACAGAAAGCATTGGCCGTTCCCCTCGGAATCACCCCTAGGGGAATATCCGTGTTGATCAACTGACTCGCCACCGCCGAGACCGTGCCATCACCACCAGAAGCAATGACGATATCAGCCTGGGACGCGATCGCCTCTTGGGCCAAGTCCTCCGCACTTTGTTCCGGTGTGGTTTGATGGACCTGGAGGTGAAAATAGGGGCTGAGCAGTCCTTGAATCAGGGTCAAGTCATTGTCAGCACTGCCTTGCCCTGCGACAGGATTAAAGATCAGATGGGCAATTCGAGTCCGGGCTAAGGCATCAATGATCAACTCCCCGGTGGCCAAGTTGGGCGCGATCGCCACATTATGGACTTCACAAATCCGCAGTAACGCTTGAATGTCTGGCTCATGGGGCTGGGCATTCAGCGGATCGATAAAGAAAAAGACCGCACAGACTTGCTTCTCTGCCACCGCTGCCGCAATCTGGGCATCGCCCCCCAGTGGTCCCGATAGCATCCGTTTAATTTCCAGTCCCGTTGCATCCTGAATCCGTTGTCCCGTGGTGCCAGTGGCCATCAATCGGTAACGGGCAAACACCAGTTGGTGGCGCTTGACGAAGGCCACCATGTCATTCTTTTTGCGATCGTGAGCAATCAGGGCAATCGTTGCGGACATAGAATTTGTGAATCAAACTTGTGAATCAAACTTGTGAATCAAACCTAAGGAACAGGGATGAACGTATAGCCGAGTTCGGTGTCGGGAGCCGGAATAACAGTCACGAGTTGAGGGGGGAGACTGCGATCGCCCGATGGCAGAAATTGCACTGGATCTGCTGCACCCGTAGGCGCAAAATTAGGATTGGTGAGAGCTTGCTGCACCATCGCAGCGGTTAGACGGTCCACAGGTTGAGCGGTAGCGCGAACCGCCTCAATCAAAGCTTGCACCGCATCATAGGCCATCGCTGTCCGCCAACTGACAGGGCCACCCCAAAGGCTCTGGGCATTCTTGGGAAAAATAGCCGCAGGTGCCCCATCCCGATGCCATGCCACCGCCACCACCATATCCACCGCATTGGCTTGCCCTTGCGCCAAGGTCTCCGCATTGTAAAGCTCATCGCCGCCCAATAATCCCAACTGCCCCTGATTGGCTTGCAGCAAGGCGAGTACCTGGTTGCGGTTGGCCGTGGTAGTCGCCAACATCAGGGCTTCTGCCCCCTGCTGAGTCACTTGGGCCACACTTTGGGCCGCATCAAAATCAGCCGCTACCACATCGATTTCGGACACCACCCGTCCTCCCCCCGTCAACACCGCCGAACTAAAGGCATCCTTGAGGGACTGGCTGTAGGCACTTTCACTATTGTGGAAGACAGCTACATTGGTCACGCCCATTTGATCTAGCAGGTAGCGAGCTAACCCATCACCAGCAATGCGATCGCTCTGCACCGTGCGAAAAATAAACTCCCCCGCTCCCGACAACGCCACCGAAGTGCTGGTGGGCGAGATCATCACCATACCCTCTGTTTCGTACACCGCCGCCGCCGCTAAACTGGCATCACTACTAAAATGACCAATCACCCCAATGATCCCCGGTGTACTGCTGAGGGTTTGGGCAATGGTTCTAGCCTGATTGGGATCATTGTTGTCCGTGGCGATCGCCACCCGCAGCGGCACTCCCCGAATCCCCCCCGCTGCATTAATGTCCCGTTGCCCGTGAGCCACCCCCCGCAGCAGTTCTTCAGACACATCCACCGAGGCTGGACTGGGCACCACCACCGCAATGGTATACGCCGACTGGTTGCCAATCTGGGCATTATTGAGATAGATCAAGGCTTCCGGGTCGTTGCGATTTTGCTGAAGCTCAGCTTGGAGTACTTGCACCGCAGTTGGATAATCCCCAGCCGCGATCGCCGCCACTCCTTGTCGTTTCCCCGCAGAAGCCCCAGCCGGAAACAAAATTGTTTCGCCTTGACTCAGAATTGGGAGAGTGGAACCAGTCGGAGTCGATGACGATGATGACCCCGGTGACGCAGAAGTCGCTGGATCGCGGGGAGCGACAGCCACATTAAAGGAACGATAGAGCCACCAACCGCCACCCCCAAGTAATCCGAGGGTGAGCAGGAGGGCGATCGCCAACACGGGAGCATCATTTTTCTGAGTCATCTTCTTCACTATGCCTTCGTCATATCCATAAAGAATACTCGATGCCTCTTAAAATTGCTCATCCCCCGTGGGTTCCTGATACTCAACTTGACGGTTCCGGTGACGATAGTCCGCCACCAGAGGATATACCATTCGCCGCAACCGATTGAGGGCACCAATGGGCCGATGGGCTATCAATCCATTCCAAGGTGAAAACTGGATATTTTCGGCAAAGGTTTGCTGGGCTTCGCTATCCATGGTTTGTGATTTTACCGTCAACCGCCCCACGGTGAAAAATGGAGCCTCGGTCTCATCCCACGCCACCGTCACATTATCAATGGATTGCTCGGAACTAGTTTGTACTTGAATTTGAAAGTCCCAGCAATATGTTGCCTCAGGCCGTGCCAACAATTGAATTAAATCCTCACGATAATGATTGTCGGCTACTCCGGTTTTAGCAGCGGTCTTAGCTTGATTGATGCTAGAGGGCGATCGCATCTCCACTGTTAACGGTGGGTGAGGGGATTGGGGCGATACCGGTGTAAACGCATATTTGACGACCAGGGGATAAGTCACAGGTTCCGTCCCCGGTTGGGCCGAATCAAACCCATCGGGTAATCCCAACGCCGACGCGGAGCCACTCCAGTAGCGTTCTGTCAGTAAACTTTGAGGCGTGTGGCTGGTGATCGTTTTGAGACAACCCCGTTGCTTCGGATGGAGCAACAACCACACCAGTGCCCACAGCTTTGACTTGGCCACCGAGCTAAAAAAACCGTAGTAACTACGGATGGTCTCGATAAAAAAGATGTCCGCATTTTGGACAATAAAATCCTGGCTGTTCTGTTCATGGCTGGCAGCAAGGCGATCGCCCTCCACCCCCATTACCTTCACCGACATCGACCGAGTATCCGCCTCATAATCATGCTCCACCGACGTGCGGCCATTGGCAAATCGCAACCACACGGGGTAGGTTTTCACCTCAGCCAACAAGCCTTGCTTTAGAGATACTGTGTTAAGCTGCGATTCGGGCAATTTTGCCTGTTTGGCGATCGCCTGTTTAATCGCGAGTTCATCAAAATCCAGGATCTCCAGATTAGCGCGAACCGCCCCGTGGGTCTTCGCATGGGTATCGCGCAACGCCGCCTTGCTATCTCCATACAGCGCCTCCATTCGCTTACGAGTGGCTTGGATGACGCGATCGCAATACACTTGCTCATCCGGTTCAGGGTATTCAGTAAATAGGTTCATGGGTAATGCTGTGGCTGTAGATAGGCGGATTGTAGACCGCGATCGCCTCTCCACCAGCAGAATTTATTCAATTTAAAGACTTTTGCCGATAGTCCAGGCTTAAGGTGTGGGCTATTTTTGTCCGTTAGGGGCCAAAGATGAGTGGGAATACTGAAGAATATAGTGAAATGCAAATGAGGGGGCGATCGCGCTACCCTGGAATTACAGGGCACTATTAGGGCACTATCACGTCTCCCTCTTAATCGAGAGCTAGGGCCACCAGGGTGCGATCGCTACTTATTTCGTTCACTCACTGTTTTGGAGGCTGTCAGCGGCCTTCAACGTTCATCTATCTTGATAGCCAGGAAGGGTCACTGCATCATGTATGTCTATTGTTCAGAACAAGTTAAATTAGAAGCAAAAAGGCGTGGAGTCTGGAACAGAATTGAGAGCTTGATTGCCAGAATTGAACAATCTGGACCCACCGCATACACCCTATTTTTTGAGCCACGTCATCCATGCTGGATTCGCAAAATAGATAACTTTAGACTGATTGCATTAGCTCCCCGAACGTTTCATAAGCATAATCATATTCCAGTCCTTTGCTTAGTTGCTATCTTGAGACGAGGTGATAATGACTATAATCGAGATTTTTTGAAAAATCGAACACAGTGGGCTAACGATCATTTCTCTTGGAATGAGGTTAATACCTGGCTAGAAATACGTCTGCATGAGTTTGATCAAAAAGCTCAACCTCAAGACCCTTCTTTGCCTAGTATATACCAGGATTGGTTCTCGCAACCGCTGTTAATAAAGGACAATGATCAGAGCATTGATCAGAGCATTGATCAGAGCATTGATCAGAGCATTGATCAGAGCATTGATCAGGTCATTTATGAAAGTAAGTATTGGGTTAGAGACTTACAGGATAATCAGTCTGTTCTTTTTTCTAGAAAAGATGTGCTACACAAAATGTTCCTGCATCTAGCTGACCTAGAATCAAACCCTCACTATCAAGTGATTTCAACCCATGTTAAAAATATCAATAAACTTTATGATCCACGGACCCAAATCTGTATTTTATTCTTCAAAATTGATCCGGCTAAGAACCTAAAACAAATCGCACTTCAGCGAAAAATTTTATTTATTTTAGCTGGCTTTGATCATGACCCTGGCAAGGGTGAAATCATCGAAATAGGGAATATCCTAGATCTGTTTGGGGCAAAAACGACCCATAATCGAATGGGTTTTAACAAATACTATAATCACTTTGAGCACCCAGAAAGATTGACAGTGGATAGCATTGCTCGATATTCTCGACGCTCTTATCCTGATTATATTCTTTACGAGTTTTCGAGTTGGCAGTCGATGCAGTCTGATGCCGAGGTCAACTTAGCGATGTCAGGGGAAGAAGAGCAGCTTTTACACACCATGCAGTTTCCAGCTTTTATCAATGGTCGGGCTGGCAGTGGTAAATCGACTATGCTGCATTATTCCTTCTCTTATTACTGTGACTTGTATCTCAAGCAAAAGTCAGACTTGAAAGATATCAGACCATTGTTCTTGACCTACAGCGATCGCCTTACAGACAAAGCCCGTAAAAATGTCCGTCAAATTCTAGCAAGTCATGCTCACTACGTTAGTCATGGCCAACCCATAACTGATCAAGACTTAAGATATCTAGATAAAAGTTTTCAAAGCTTCCGATCATTTCTTTTAAGCTGCCTCCCTGATCACCAAATCGATCGATTTACCACTGACAAGTATGTGTCGTTTCATGAATTTAAGAAGCGCTACAAGCGTTCAATGCATAACTGTCACTATAGCCCTGAGGTCTGCTGGCACGTCATTAGAACCTATATAAAAGGGTATGCCTTTGAAGAAAACAGCGATCGCCATACAGATTACCTAACGATAGACGACTGGGACGAGCTAGTGCCCAAACGCCATAAAAAGATTGCAGATGACGTTTTCAAGGGTATTCATCAAACCGTTTGGTCTTGGTACAAAGAATTACAAGCTGAACAACAGCTTTGGGATGACCAGGACTTGGCCCGATCAGTTCTCTCAGCGATCGCTAGAGGTGAAACATCACAGAGAGCCTATTCTGCCATCTTTTGTGACGAGGCCCAAGACTTTACCCGCATAGAATTCCAACTAATTTTACGATTATCCGTTTGGTCTCAATATGAGTTGCCCCGTTTTGGCATTAAGAGTTTACCTTTTGCCTTTGCAGGTGATCCAATGCAGACCCTGAATCCAACAGGATTTGATTGGGAGAGTTTTCAAGCCAACTTCTATGAAAATATTTTGCTGCCCCTTGACCCCAATGGCGATCGCCACCTCCGGTCTGACAGACTCGGCCTCAAGGAACTACACCAAAATTATCGCTCTCCAGCCCCTATTGTTAAGTTCACGAACATTATTCATCTATGGCGGCGAGTTCTATTTGAAAACAAGGATCTCTCTCCCCAAGAACCGTGGGGGATCGAAGATAATCCTAGACCTCGAAAGATTATTCTAGATTCTGATATAGTAACAGATGAACTGCTAAGAATTAAAAACTCTGGGGCAACGTTTCTCTTACCTTGTGATGAGGGAGGAGAGGTTGAATTTATACAAAACTCACCCCATTTAAGGACTCTGTTCCCTGATACAATGACAGGAAGAATTCCACCCAAGATTCATACTCCATCTGGTTTAAAAGGCTTGGAACGATCTCACATCGTTGTGTACTTTTTCGGCCATTACTATGCTCAACAATTTAATAAAAGTCCATTACATCTGATATCCCAAATTACTGACAACCTACAATTAGAATATTTTCTCAACAAACTATATGTTGCCGTCAGTCGGGCCACTTGTAACTTAACCATCATTGATACTCAGACAGGCGAAGACTTTTTATGGAATACCGCGATGTCCCGGCAGACAATGGGGAGATGGCTCAAAAGAATACAACAGGAAATTCAAGATCCCTATTTCTCTGCAAAAACTTGGCAAGAAAATATAGATTATTTATCTAGTTATGGTCACTCTGAAATTACCCAAATTGATTTTAAGGCGGAGGCAAGAGCCTCCTTATTAGCAGGAATTGAGAGTCAGGATGAGCAGTGGATTGATGAAGCGATCGCCGACTATCAACGGGCAGAGGTGGCGGTGGCGGTTCGCTACTGTGAAGCATGGAAACTGAAGCTGGCCCAGAAACTACAGGAAGCGGGCCAGAAGTTTATGGCCCTGACGGAGTTTGATGATCCGGATTTCCAACCCATGCAGGATGCTTGGGAGTGTTTTTGGCAGGGGCAATGCTGGACCGATTTAACCCTATGGTTCCAACAGGCTGATCCTCAGGCCAAGCAGCAACACTGGGCTAAACCTATCCAATTTATGCAGGCAACTGTAGACAAAAAAATCGCACCAGAAGCGATCGCCCCCTTTGCTCAGTTTCTCTGTGACCAATTAGAAGACCAATGGACGACCTATCGCCCAGATACGACTTGGCGCGCCATGCTAAAGCAATATCGGTGGGCGATCGCCCAAACACTTAAAACTAACACTCTGTCCGGTCAGCCACTCGACCCGGCCATTCTGTTGCAGTGGGGCGACGGTTTACAACAGATTGCCAAGCATGGGATCAACCCTAGGGAGATGAATGGGCTAGCCGCTCAATGTTTCTATCTGGCCCAGCGCTATGAGGACGCGATCGCCCTGTGGGATCAACATCGACAAACTCCTGACGAATACTACATTGCCAAGGGAAATTGCCTGACCGTTCCGGACAATATTCCTTGGCTGAATAAAGCGAAACTATTTGATCAGATTACTGCCATTTGGCTGGAACATGAACGACCGATTACCGGAGCATGGGCAGCACAGCTATCTCATATCCGTAAGGCATTAGACCAACAAAATCGAATGTCAGACCTGTTAGAGGTTTACGTTCAACATCAACAATGGGGGAATGCGATCGCCCTCACTGAGACCTACTCTTCCCAGTCTGATGATCACCTCAGCATTATTAGAGGAATCGCCTCTGACAACAATTGCAGCTATCAACGGATGGAGTTTTCGCAACAAAGGCAGTGGAGCGAATTTATTCAAACGGAGATGAAGCAATGGGACCAGGCATCACAGCAAGAGCCTGAGCAGTTCTTAGCAGCCTGTGTTGCTTTAGAGAAATTGAATTATCACAAAATAATTCTCCCTACGTTTGAACAGTTGATTAAACAAAAAGAGCTAGGCAGTGGTCTCCGAACATTTATTAAAGAACGATGGTTAGTGGTCAAAGGGCGGCAACTAGACGCTAAACCATCGCCAAGGGATCGAGATAGACGGCAGCAGCGATCGCAACAGTGGGGCATCCGCTGGCAAGACTTATCGGTTGATCTCCCTACATTGCCATTGCCGGATCAGTCCAAGATCCTCGCACCTGATCCAGCGAGCGACGAAACACAGACACAATCACAGGCGCAACGAAAGGCATTGCAACAGCAAATTATGACGAATCTGCACGATTTGTCCCTAGGTGAACTTCAGCAGGTGGAGCATTACATCCACTTCTTGCGCTATCTCCAAGGTGAAAATCCTGATAGGATAGATGATGATGAGTAGACCGTCACCCTGTTGTCTTCCCAAAATCAATGGGAATACTGAGAGAGTAGGCACTGTTGTGGGGTAGCCTGTAGCAGCCTTGATGCCTTCAGTTCAAAGCTTGGCTTCTGAGTGGAATTCCTGATGTTTAATGTCAAAGTTTATCAACCGGGTAATCGCATCCTCAGCGCGATGGATGCTGTCACCCTCGCAACTTGGGTGAGCGAAAGTCTTGACAACGGAGCCAAGTATTTGGCGATCGACCTCCAGCACGTCTCATTTATGGATAGTCGAGGATTAGGGGCATTGGTCTTGGTCCACAACCGGGTGAGAAAAGCAGGGGCTACCCTGGGTCTGTGTGCAGTGACAGGTCAAGCGGGAATGTTGCTCGACCTCACTAGCATGAAAGACGAATTCAAGATCTATAGTTCGGTGTCTGAGTTCAAGGCAGCGATCGCCAATCCCCTCGACCCGCCCTAGCCCATAACCCATTACTCCAAGACATCAACGCTCACTGGAGCCACACCACTGCCGATCATGCCAATGGACTGAGCAGCGGCAGCAGATAAATCAATGACGCGACCCTGACTAAATGGCCCCCGATCATTGATACGCACGATGGTGCTTGCACCATTATTCAAATTTGTCACCCTCACCAACGTTCCAAACGGCAGCGTCCGGTGAGCAGCAGTCATGGCATTTTGGTTGAACCGTTCTCCACTGGCACTGGTGCGACCGTGAAACCCAGGACCATACCAAGAAGCCATCCCCGAAAATGAGGCTCTGGCAACCGTGGCCACTGGACGAGCAGGTAATCCTGCCACTTCCGGCAGCGCGGCGGCTTGACCCAACTGTCGTCTGAGCATATTAGTGGCGTGGAGAGCATCTGCGGCCAGATCACCCGTCGTTTCCGGAAAAATAACCGTATCATCCATCGCTAAAGTCCAAGCGCTGCCCGCTTCCACCAGCAATTGCTCAGTTTCCGCATCCCACCTCACCGTGATCGCCTCTGGCGCGTTGCCATCCAGATGATACTGATTAATTTGGGCGGCCAGAATAGAAGCCCGAACCGATGGGTCTTCCAGATCAAGGTCATTGCCACTGGCAACAATCGCATCCGCCGCATCTGCTGTGGCGAAATCCGCTGTGTTCGTCGCCCCATCCCCCAAAAAGGTGAAAGTTGGAATATTGCGCACATACACCGTTGCCGCAGGTCGCCCATCCAGATCATGGGCGTAGATCGTCGCGATCGCCCCATCCCAGCGGGAATTCTCCAGAATGTGACGACTTCCCATTTTCGTAGATGCCCCTGAAGGCTGCGAAGCAGCGTATTGATCACTGCCCAGACTTGCATTGGTTACCAAAGCATTCTGATTCAATACTTCAGTAGCGGGAACATTCCCGGCAATCAGCGCGTCTCCATCAACAGAGAGATTGGCTTGTACAGGAACGGCAATCCCCCAAGTGGCGATCGCCACCGTTGCTGCAAGGCTGTTTCGCAATAGTGTCTGACTCATAGTACACACGTCAAGATAAACGATTCAAACATGAACGGAACGAGGACCAGAGTGTCCTAAATCACTCTCGTTCACAACATAGGTCACAGCATTGGAGGCCAAATCATCGGCATGATGACTTGAGACCAATTTTCAAACTGTCACAAAGGTACATGAAGTCTTTACAAGGGGGAATGGGATGACCCACTGATTTCTCCTAACTTCATGGAAGCTTCACATTACCTAAAGTGTCTCAAACCCTTCTATCATCAGCTCCTATCTCCATTTTTAGCCCCTAAATCCTGATCTCAGCTTCATCAAAAATTCATATAAATTTTCTTTTCTCTTTAGGTTACGCAAGAGATTTTTGAAGTAACAATTTGCACTTCAATTGCTGGCCCTGTCCATCAGCCATCAGGTAGTAGGGCATGTTATACTTAACGGCCTTTGTTGTAAGTTTTTGGTGCGCTGGGGTTTTGGCGCTACTGCTTTGGAACTATGGCTGAACGGATTGAAGAGGTGCCCAACATGGGGCAAAGCACTCAAGCGCAAGGGCCAGCCTTATTGGCTCCGGCAGGAGACTGGGATTGTGTTCGGGCAGCGGTGGAAAATGGTGCGGATGCGGTTTACTTTGGGCTGGATCGATTTAATGCCCGAATGCGAGCGACCAATTTCACGATTGCGGATGTTCCCGCTGTCATCCAGTTTTTGCATCAGCGGGGAGTGAAGGGATTTGTCACCCTCAACACCTTGGTATTCACCGATGAATTGGCCTCGGCGGCAGAGTACATCGGCCAAATTATGGCAGCGGGGGTAGATGCCATGATTGTGCAGGATGTGGGCATTGCCCAATTAATTCGTCACCTGTCCCCCGATTTTCCGATCCACGGCTCCACCCAAATGACCGTGACCAGTGCCAACGGGGTGGCATTTGCCCACGAATTGGGTTGTGGAGTGGTGGTGTTAGCCCGTGAATGCTCGATTAAAGAACTGACCAAAATTCAGGCCCAACTAGCCCAACGGGATCTATCCGTAGCGCTGGAGGTGTTTGTCCACGGTGCATTATGTGTCGCCTACTCCGGCCAGTGTTTGACCAGTGAATCCCTGGGAGGGCGATCGGCCAATCGGGGAGAGTGTGCCCAAGCCTGTCGCATGACCTATGATTTGGTGGTGGATGGCGAGGTGGTAGACTTGGGCGATCGCCAGTATCTCCTCAGCCCCCAAGATTTAGCCGGACTCGACCTGTTGCCCGAACTCATCCAAGCCGGAGTCGCCTGCTTCAAAATTGAAGGCCGGCTCAAAAGCCCAGAATATGTCGCCAGCGTCACCCAAATCTATCGCACCGCCATCGACAAAATCATGGCCCAATTATCCGTTGAAAAGAACGAGGAGCGAACGAAGAACGAGGACGGAAGAACGAAGAACTAGGAGCCTGCTAAATTCCCGAATTCCCGAATTCCCGAACTCCCAAACTCCCGACCCAAAATCCAAAATCCAAAATCTAAATTCCTCAACGCCCCAACGCCCCAACGCCCCCGCCCGCGATCGCTACCAACTCGAAATGGCCTTTTCCCGTGGCCTCTACACGGGCTGGTTTGCTGGAATCAACAATCAAGCTCTAGTCCATGGTCGCTATGGCAAAAAGCGGGGCGTTTACTTGGGCACCGTGCTTCAGATCGAAACGCCCCGTGCTGTAGGCAAGCGAATGTCTGATCATCAGACAACAGTTTCAAAGTCAAAGTCAAAGACCAACTCAAACTCAAAGCCTCATTCAAACTCAAAGATGAAACGGAGCAAACGGAATCATGAGCGATCGCCCCATCCTGCTCCCCCATCTGCCCCATCCAAACCACGCATTGTGGTCCAACTGGAACCCTCTCCGATTCCGCTCAAGCCAGGGGATGGGGTGATGTTTGATGGGGGCCATGCCAATGGCCAGGAAGAAGGAGGCAGACTCTACACCGTGGATTACGCCAATGGTGGCGCTACAGATCGCGTCACCCTCACCTTTGGACCAAACGCAATCAATCCCCGCCGAATTCAACCGGGCGATCGCCTTTGGAAAACCAGTGATCCCACCCTTGATAAAGAGGTGCGCCAAAGCTTCAACTGCGATACGCCCAACTTTCGTCGTCCCATAACGATGACGCTCAAGGGACAAGTGGGGACAGCGCTAGAGGCGATCGCCCAAGATGATCAGGGTCACAGCGTTCACTGTCAGTCCACCATGGCGCTCGTGTCAGCCCACACCAATCCCCTGACAACGGAACGGCTACACCAACAATTTTCCCGACTCGGCAATACTTCGCTCACTTTGGCCGAGTTGATCAACCAAATTGAAGGCGAGGTGATGATTCCGGTGAGTGAACTCAATCGGCTCCGACGTGAACTGGTGGAGCAACTGTTGCAGGAGCGATCGCGCCCCAGTCGCTGGACCGTCCATCCCAACCACTCCCTCGATCAACTGCTCCCGCCAATTTCTGCCGCCCTTCCTGCTACCGTTCCCACCCTGATCCCCCTCCTGCGCAATTTGCCCCAACTCACGGCAGCCCTTAATCTGGGAATTGAAACGGTGTACTGCGAGTTTGAAGATCCGCGACGGTATAAGGAGGCAGTTCAACAAGTCAGAGACGTAACGGAGAAAACCGGGATCGAACGATCCATTTGGGTAGCCCCACCTCGAATTACCAAACCATTGGAAAATTGGCTGCTAGAACAAGTCCGCCGCTCTGAGGCCGATGGTTATCTGGTCCGCAATTACGATCACCTGACTTATTTTGAGGGCGATCGCTGTATCGGTGATTTTTCCCTGAACGTGGCCAATCCCCTCACGGCTCAGTACTTCTGGCAACGGTTTAACCTCGAACGGCTGACGGCTTCTTACGATCTCAACATTCAGCAACTGGAAGAGTTACTGACAGCCTGTCCATCTCCCTGGTTTGAAGTTACCCTGCATCAACATATGCCCATGTTTCATATGGAGCATTGTGTATTTTGTGCCTTTTTGTCGGACGGGACGGACTTTACCAATTGCGGTCGTCCCTGTGAAACCTATGAGGTCAAATTGCGCGATCGCACCGGAGCCGAACATCGGTTACACGCCGACGCGGGCTGCCGCAATACGGTTTACAACAGTCGTGCCCAAACGGGTGTGGAATCTCTGCACCGCTTGGTTCAAGCAGGTTTGCAACAGATTCGGATTGAATTTTTAGACGAATCCCCCGATCAAGTCACTCAAACCCTTAGTCGATATCAGCAAGTATTGACAGGTAAAATGACCGGGACAGACCTCTGGCGGCAACTCAAGTTACACAACCAACTGGGGGTGACTCGCGGCCAACTAGAATCATAAGTTAGCGATCTAATCTACAAGATGCTAGCAGATACTTGAGCCGGAACCGTGCCGTTATCCTGATGGGTGGCTTGGTCGGATTCTAGGCGACCATCCACTAGGTTAATCATCCGATCGGCCACATCAAGAATGCGGTTATCGTGAGTCACCATCAACACGGTGCAGCCATGATCTCTCGTCAGTGATTGGAGGAGTTTCATCACCTCACGCCCCGTCTCCCGATCCAAGGCAGCAGTCGGTTCATCCGCTAGGATCAGGGAGGGTTGGTTTACCAGGGCACGGGCGATCGCCACCCGTTGTTTTTGCCCCCCGGATAAGGCTTGGGGTTTGTAGTCAATGCGATCGCCCAACCCAACACTCGTCAGCACCTCGACGGCCCGTTGCCGTTTTTGCCGCCAATGATCCAACAACTCCACTGCCATTTCCACATTTTGGGACGCGGTCAACGATTCAAACAAATTGTGCATTTGGAAGATAAACCCAATGTTGCGCCGCACTTGGACCAATCGGGCCTTGCTCAAGCCCACGATCTCCTGTCCCAGCACATTGAGGCTACCTGATTGGAGCGATCGCAACCCTCCAATTAAACTGAGTAGGGTTGTTTTGCCTGATCCTGAAGGTCCGGTCATAATCACAATTTGACCCTGCGGCAAATCTAGGTCGATGTCGTAGAGGACTTGCTTACGCAGATCATCATGGCCAAAGGAGTAGTTGAGCGATCGAATTTTGACCGCCAAAGGTTGGGAATCGAGCACAGTATTGGGGTCCATCAGTACTAGGTCGTCACGCTAGCGGCATCACCACCATGACGGCTCTAGCGTAAGCAATCAACGGGTTCCACTCCTTCACCCAAATGGGCGAAGAATTATGAAGATTTTGTTGCACTAACGGGCACGATTTAGAGCTAAATTGGGGGCAAACCTGTGTTAGCTTATGGGTAAGCTAAAACTATTTTAGTTTGCGTATTTTGGTGGCTGAACCCC
>JBFRWC010000264.1:0-12459 GCA_051439365.1 Leptolyngbyaceae cyanobacterium | reverse complement strand
GTGATCGATCGCTTTTTCTAGCGCTATCATTGAGAAAATACAATAACTGAGGTGACAGGGTGCGGCTATCCAAAGGCTTTGAAGTTGAAATCTACACGGGGAAACCAACGGGTGAGGTCGTTGGTTTGTCTGATCGGATTGCAGCGGATTTGAGTGGCTTTATGCGCGAACCGGATAGCCGCAATGTGGAATACACCACCGCCCCGTTGCAGTGTTATGACCGTTTGCTCTGTGAGTTGGTGCAGCCTCGAATGCGCTTGCGGCGCTATCTGGCCCAGCTAGGGGACTATACATTGATCCCCGGTAGTACCTTGTCGTTGGAAAAAAGCGATCGCTTCCATCGTTCTGACCCCAATAATCCCTACCACACCTACATCGAGCAAACCTACGGCACCGATGTGGTCACCGCCAGTATTCATATTAATGTTGGGATCAGTGATCCCGATGTGTTGATGGCTGCTTGTCGGCTAGTGCGATTAGAAGGGCCGTTGTATTTGGCATTGAGTGCCTCCTCTCCCTTCCGATATGGGAAAGCCACTGGATCAGATTCCAGCCGTTGGCAGATGTTTCCCAAAACTCCGGTGCATGTGCCTTTATTTGAAAGCCATGATCACTATATCCGCTGGACCGAGGAGCAGCTAGTTCTGGGAACCATGCAAAATGTTCGCCATCTCTGGAGTTCCGTGCGACCCAATGGCGATCGCCGCCCCTATAGCCTCAACCGTCTCGAACTCCGCATTTGTGATCTGGTCACCGATCCCATCTCGTTGCTCGCGATTACCGCCCTGTTAGAAGCCCGGATCATGCAGTTAATGCAGAACCCCGATCTTGATCCCCTAGTGCAATGTCCCCAACGCGCCGAAGAATTGGTGGCGATCGCCGACGACAACGAACAACTCGCCGCCCGTGACAGCTTGAACGCTAAATTAACCCACTGGCAAACCGGAGAAACTATCCTGGCACGAGATTGGATTACCGAAATTTACAACGAGGTGTTACCCATTGCCAAAACCAACGGTTACGTCTGTTTTCTCACTCCCCTGAAGAAAATCCTGCGGGAAGGCAACGTGGCCCAACAATGGCGATCGCTCCATAACCAGGGCATTTCTCCCCAGCAAATCCTCACCCAAGCGATTCAAAAACTAGCAGAACAAGAACAGCAACTCGAATCCGCCATCTGTGAATCAGCCCTAGCCGCCTAGGAAGGAGGACTTAATCATGTGTCAACTCGTAGTCAACTCGTAGCCAACTCGTAGGGTGTCGTTAGCGTCAGCGTAACGCACCGAGTAGGCGGCCTTACAGCTTATGTACTCGCCACCTTAGTGAAAGAATTGCCTGATGTGGCGATCGCACCCGACAAATCTCAGATAGGAATTCCCTATTACAAGGCTTAAATTTTTATTTCCCTTCTTATCTAGGAATCGCTCTCATCAAAAAAATTGATGTCCCCAATTCCAGATTCATCCAGCTTATTAAAAATTTATATAACGGCTTGCTATTTTGCCCACGTTTCATCCCATTTTGTGATACGCCGCTACGCTTAAATTCTGTCTTCTTCCTCCGCTACTGCTGCCATGCCACGTATTGTTCTGGTCAATCCTGAAATCCCCCCCAACACAGGCAACATTGCCCGCACCTGTGCTGCCACCCAAACTCCGCTGCATCTAGTGGGTCCGTTGGGGTTCGAATTGAGCGATCGCTACCTCAAGCGAGCCGGACTCGACTATTGGCCCCACGTTGACTTGCACTCCCACGACTCATGGCAGGACTTTCAGCAATACCATCAGCAGATCGGAGGACGCTGGCTCGGATTCAGCACTAGAGGCACACAATGCTACACCACTTGCCAGTTTCAATCCACCGACTGGCTATTGTTTGGCAGAGAAACCGCAGGCTTGTCCCAAGAGATTCTAGACAGTTGTGATCAGACTCTCCATATTCCAATGACTCAGCCCCAGGTCCGGAGCTTGAACCTCTCGGTCAGTGTTGCCATTGGCCTATTTGAAGCCCAGCGTCAGCTTAACGTTCGCACCTTGGTAGATAGAAATAACTGAAGCCAGTATTATGCTCAATTGTGCCCTCTAGAGCATTACCTGTGTATCCGAATATATCCGAAGCAATGAAGATAAAGGCTTCGTAAAATGTATTCTCAAACACAAAAAATCCTCTGCACCACGGAAAATGCATAAGAAATTTCTATCAAGTTAACCTAAATTCCAGACTGACGAGCTGACGACCTGAAACCCAACTTCAACGCATCGATTCTGGAGACGGACCCACTCCCCCCATCGGTATCGTCGCCTTTAATGAGTAGGGTTTCAGCCCACCTTGAAGTGCAGCCACTCGTTGGGTGAACCGACCAGATGACTCACCCACTGCCCATCACGCCTTGCTCATTTTTTATGCCTTTGACATTCCAGATACAAGACTCAGAGAAATCTTCGTGATATTCTCTATTCTCATGTGTGATCTGGATCGAGATTTCTATCCCTTTTCAGGTGAGCAATTGGTCTTGGGCACTGGGTTTCCCGTTCATGGGGCATCATCTATCAGGAGATGAAATGTTGGGTTTTGGGTTGCATAGGGTACACTGCTTGGTTGAGGGTGTACTTTCTTAAGATGCCGATAGGATTCATTCGGTGCTGATCCCAGTTCAGCTCGACCGGCTTAGCGGTCAGCCGTATGAAGTCAAAGCGGCTCCAGTGGAGCGAAAGGTTGCACGATGTAACCGCCTTGTGTAAAACAGAAAAGCGGTGTAATGTTTCATATGCATTCATTTTTCTGTGACTGCGGTCATCGTCTAGTCGTGATCTGTATCGTCAGCCAGTGATTATGATTCACTCATGACAGTTGACTACTGTTCATTAGGAGGTCGTTCTTGAAGCGAGTAATTCAGCGGAAAGCAAAGCAAGGTATCTGTGATGAGTCACTGCTTGTCGGTGACTCATCGAAGAAGCGGAAGCGAGCTTCCCAGGATATCGGTAACAAGACTAGAACATCGGCTGCGATGCTAGGTCTTGCCCTCTCAGTTGGGGCATCGGGTTCTGTACTGAGTTGCCACAACAAGCGTGCAGTCGCTACTGAACCACCAGTGGATGGGATCTCATCCGTCCAGGGAGAGCTGGAACCGGATACCCTCACAGGCATCCCTACCCCGCCCCCATCCCAAACGTTCCCCCATGTCATCCGTGAAGGTGAAACCCTTTGGGTCTTGGCGGAACACTATGGAATTAGTAGTGATCTGCTGGCTGAGGTCAATGGATTCGGCCCCAATGTAGTCCTCGGCGTAGGGCAAACCATACAAATTCCCTATGCAGATGGAAGGGCGCAAGTATCTCATCCTGTTTCGTTAGAGCAAGTTGCAGCGGAACAGGCGGAGGAACAAGCAGCGGCAGAACAGGCATCTGACCCAGAGCAGGCATCTGACCCAGAGCAGGCATCTGACTCGGAGCAGGCATCTGACCCGGAGCAGGCACCTCTACCTGCCAGGAGGGGCGAAGCAGTCCTGAACAACCTGGCGCGGATTCAGGTCAAGGCCAGTACCCGTGACCTTTCACCCAAAGTCATCCCCGAGCAGCCTTCGGCTGAGACTGCTGCTGAACCGGAATTGTCCCCTGATCTCAGCCAGGAAACGGTTGAGGTTCAGGATGCTATCACTTCGGATCAGATCGAAACGTCTAGAGTCATTGAAGAGGCTGAGGTTGCGGTTAAGCCGTCAGCGATTCCGACGATTACGATCGAGCATATGATGATGGACCGCAGACCTGCGAACAATAGTAGTGTTCAACCAGGTGCGGAGTCACAGCAAGAGACAACCGCCGCTGCATCTTCTGGAATGGACTCGGTGTCAGTATCACTTGATAAACCACTGATTGCTGCCGATCCAATCGCTTTTTCCACTGTAGATGATGCACCGGATGCATCACCTGTACTATCAGTTCCAAATGTTCCTCTTCAGCCCGTCTCAGTTTCTGACCTCGTCAGCACCCACCAAATTGAGGTTGGTGAAACCCTAGCCAGTATTGCTCAACGTTACGGGATCTCTACCCAGCAGCTAGCAGATATTAACGGTATTCGGAATCCAAACCGGATATTTGCAGGTCGTGTTTTGAATTTGCCTGCTGGGACACAAGAGCGTTCCGACGAATTGAATGACCGGGCTGCTATGACGGCAAGCTCTGAATCCCAATCCTATGCTGTAGCTTTCCAAGAGCCAGAGTTGCAGGCACCAGAGTTGCAGGCACCAGAGTTGCAGGAGTCAGGCTCGCAGGAGCAGAGCCTGCAAGCATCAGGTCTAGAGGGGCAAGACTTGCAGGTTGTGGCGGTTAATCCCCAATCTGATGTGGTCGCTTCCAGCGAGTTCTACGTTCAGCGCCTGTTGACCGAGATTGAAACGATGTCTGCTGTTTATCAACAGCTACCTGCCGAGGATTCTTCCAACGTAACTCCTGTTTACCCGCAGTCATCTCCTGAAGTTCCCCCAACAGTCGACATTGCAGCAGTGATGCCTCCGGTAGAGGGATCCGGCATTTACTCACCCTATGACAGTGACCTCGCGACTGACGTGGTGGTCGTTCCTGTGGAAGAGACTGAATTCTCTGAAATCGAGCCTATTGAAGAGGCCGAGATTAGTATTGCGGCTTTAGAGATCAATCCACAGTTTCCCACAGTTGAAACAGATATCTCTCCGGAAGCAGTAACGCAGCCCACCGTGATGCCAGCGACGGGAGCTGAATTTGATGAACCCCAGTTGGTGGCCGCTGCACCCTTGGGAGCTGAAAACTATGTTCCCTTGACTCAGCCAGTGACAGGGCGGATGGTCTCACCAGAGTTGCCACCGCTAATGGAACCGGAGAACTATCTTCCCACTGGGCCGGGATACTTCAACGGCTACATCTATCCAGCCCAAGGGACACTGACTTCTGGCTATGGCTGGCGGTGGGGCCGGATGCACCGAGGCATCGACGTGGCAGCTCCCATTGGTACGCCCATTGTGGCGGCAGCACCGGGGGTAGTTGAATTCGCTGGCTGGAACTCTGGTGGCTATGGCAATATGGTTGATATTCGCCATCCAGATGGTAGCCGTACTCGTTACGCTCACAATAACCGGAATTTGGTTCGGGTGGGGCAGCGAGTTGCTCAGGGTGAGCAAATTGCTGAGATGGGGACAACTGGCTTTAGTACTGGTCCTCATGTCCACTTTGAGATCTATCTACCGGAGCAGGGTACGGTTAACCCGATCGCCTATTTGTCTCGGTAAGTTGGGAGCGATCGCTCTCAACTTACCAGTCAGCCCATCAAGTGCGGACTAACAACCCTGACCTAGAGCTTCTAAACAGAAGATCGGCTCAACAACAGTAACCCTGTACAGCAAGGTTAAGTAGAGCAGTGAGATCTTCTACTTAGCCCTGGGAACTGGATAAGTTCAATCTATTCGTAATCTTCTTATGGCTATATATAGAAGGTATGAGCCGCCATGCGTAAAGTATGTTGCGGCTTGCCTTTTTGATTTCTCTTTGTGAAAATTTATAACGCATCACGGTAATAGATCGAAATCTGCTGGGAGTCTTCTGGTGACTGGTTTACCATAACGGAAGTTCATCTTTAATTTCCGGTCTTCCAAATTTTCAGGGGAGGGGGAAACTTCGACAGTCCGTAAGGATCTACGGGCAAGCAAGTCGTGTCGTTTTCCCTGAAATGATGGCGAGTCCCATCATCTTGGGCACCATTACAGGTGAGCCAAGGTGTGCGTTGACTTCTTTGGACGGAGAGGACAAGACTGAGGCTGTATCAGTACGTGGCGTTAAGAATATATTAAGGGGCCTGTCGAATGGCTGTGGTGTTAAAGGTTGGGAATCGCGAAATTACGGCAGATGAAGTGCTACCGTTGATGGCGGGTTATCAGATGTTGCCCAAGTTTTTACAAGAGCTGATTATTGATGAGGCGATCGCTGACATTGAGTGTACGCCGGAAGAACAAGCCAACGCCTGCAACCAATTCTACGCCCAAAATAATATTGCTGAAGATGAGCCTAGGCAAAAATGGCTCAAACTCTACGGGATGACCCAAAGCCAGCTTGAGAGCCTAGCCGCCCGGAGCCTCCGTATTGGCAAGTACAAGCAAACCACTTGGGGACCAAAAGTCGAGTCTTATTTCCTCGAACGCAAAGGAAACTTAGATAAGGTCATTTACTCCCTAATTCGTACCAAGGATGTGGGCATTGCTCAGGAAATTTATTTTCGGATTAACGATGGGGAGCAAACGTTTGCCGAACTGGCACGGGAATATTCCCAAGGGCCAGAAGCTGACACCGATGGTCTGATTGGGCCAGTAGAGCTGAGTGTCCCGCATCAGTCTCTAGCCGCGATTTTATCCCGGAGCCAACCAGGGGAACTGTCGCCGCCGACGCGAGTCGGAGACTGGATGGTGATTGTGCGTCTGGAGCGATTCATTCCCTGTCAAATGGATGATGCCATGCGTCAGCGCTTGATTGAAGAACAGTTCAAAACATGGCTGCAAGAAAGAATGCAGTCGGTGGATGCAGTGTTTGCCCATGCCCATCCTGATCTTGATCAAAATGGAGGAGATGCTTCGGGCCAGTTGGGGAATAATGGGACGACAATGGCCTCCGATGATCGTCCCTCTCCTTCCGATGGTGCTAGTAATGATGGTGCTAGCAATGATGGTGCCAGCAATGATGGTGCCAGCAATGATGGTGCTAGTAATGATGGTGCTAGCAATGACGATGCCAGCAATAATGTGGCGAATAATGACCCTGTTTCTTAAGCTTGTTATTGATCGCGGCAGATCACACATTTTTTTATGATCGAACCTCAGCCACGGCAGATATCATACTGATTGGGTGGCGATCGCCCTGCATCCTGATGTAGCTGTGGATGATTCGGTCGGCAAGTCGTTTGCCCTCCCCTTGATGTTTGTTAAACCGACAATCCGTTCGTTTGCAATGCCCTACCTCTGATGGCCCATGACTTATACCCGAACGACTATTCAAGATTTTCTCGCCAGTGTCCCACCGTTTGACCAGCTTCCTCCTGCGGCCCTTCAGGATTTAGCTCAAAAGGTACAGTTATTGCGCTATCGCATGGGGCAGGCCATCTGTATCCGCGATAAAATGCCGGACCAAGTGGCGATTGTGTATGAGGGACAGGCACGGTTGTTGGGCTATGATCCCCGCACGGATAAGCCGATTACGCTGCAACTGTTACAGCCCGGAGCGGTGCTGGGTTGGGTGGGGTTGGTGCGGGGGGTAGCGTGTGAAACGGCGATCGCTTCCACGGAAACCATCTGTTTGGCCCTGCCAGCCCTGGAATTTCTGACCCTGATTCAGGGGGATACGGCGATCGCCAACGCCCTCCATAACAAATGCGCCCTGATCGAAGTGTTTGATCTGCTCGGGGAAGAAATTCACCGCCGTGCCATTGGCAACGTGGACCTGAAGGAATTGGCCCTTCGTGCCCAAAAGAGTGCCAGCATTAAACGCATTCCCCCTGGCCCCGTGGCCCTGAACGTTGCCGATAACAAACATCTGTGGTTTGTCAGTGGCGGCGGAGCCATCACCAATACCCCTGTGGGGAGCCATATTCGGCCCGAAGATGCCTCGCTGCCGTTGCAAGAACGGCGAGTTACCGGTTCCTACCCCGCTCGTCTGATTGGCATCCGAAAAGACGTACTACAAAATGCGCCCACCCGGGTGGGAGATGATTCCACCCCAGAAGAAATTACCACCGTCACTGAAGGGATCGACACCAACGGAAGCAATGGCACGGTAGCGGATGCCGCCCGCTCTAATGGGGGGCTAGATATCGCCGATGCGCCCGATCGCCCCGCTGAATTCAAGCAACCGATTTACGTTACAGAACAATCCAGGCGCAAGTCCCCCAGCGACTTTCCCTATGTGCGGGGCAAAGGGGACGTAGATGGCACCATCGCCTGTTTCCAAATGCTGGCAAAGCATCTGAATCTCCCCTTTCGCCGCGACAACATCCAGCGAATTTTAGCCGCTCAAGTGGCCCGGATTGGTGGAGCGACCCTGGAACTTTGTGGGGCGGTCTCTGAGTTGATGGGATTGCAAGCTCAGCTTGCCACGATTCCAGTGAGTGCCCTAGGACGACTAGAGGTTCCGGCCCTGATTCGGTGGAATGACAGTATTGTCATTCTCTACGATGTCAACGAGCAAAATGTGATCGTGGGTAGCCCAGAAATGGGGGTGTTCCAGCGGCCCACGGAAGAATTTGCCCGAACTTGGGGAGAACCACAAGAGGATGGATCACTGCGATCGCAGATTCTGCTGGTCAAACGGACAGAAAATACACCCCAGAAACGCTTTGGCCTCTCCTGGTTTTTGCCATCGCTCCGTAAATATCGCCGGGTGTTGATTGAGGTGTTTGTGGCCTCTTTCTTTGTGCAGTTGTTTGCCTTGGCCAATCCCCTGATGGTCCAGGTGATTATTGACAAGGTGATTAACCAAAATAGTGCTGACACGTTGCAGGTATTGGGATCAATCCTGCTGGTGATTGCCATTTTTGAGGCAGTGCTAACCAGTCTGCGGACCTACTTGTTTGTAGACACTACCAACCGCATTGACATGGCCTTGGGGTCAGAAATTATTGACCACTTGCTGCGGTTGCCCTTGCGCTATTTTGAACGTCGCCCGGTGGGGGAACTCTCTACTCGGATTAACGAGTTGGAAAATATCCGCTCCTTCCTCACAGGGACGGCATTGAGTACGGTGCTGGATGCGGTCTTCTCCGTCATCTATATCGGGGTCATGTTCATCTACAGTTGGGTGCTAACCCTGGTGTCGTTGGCGACAATTCCGTTGTTTGTGGCGTTGGCGTTTGTGGCTTCGCCGTTGATTCGGCGGCAGTTGCGGGTGAAAGCGGAGCGAAATGCCGAAACCCAGTCCTACTTGGTGGAGGTCATGTCGGGGATTCAGACGGTCAAGGCCCAAAATATGGAGTTGCGATCGCGCTGGCAGTGGCAAAAGCGCTATGCCCGTTATGTCAGTGCAGGGTTTAAGACAGTGTTGACTTCCACTGCCGCCAGTTCCACCAGTAACTTCTTGAATAAGCTCTCCGGTTTGCTGGTGTTGTGGGTGGGGGCTTACCTCGTCTTGCAAGGAGAATTGACCTTGGGTCAGTTAATTGCCTTTCGGATTATTTCCGGGTATGTGACCAGTCCTCTGTTGCGACTGGCCCAGTTGTGGCAGAACTTCCAGGAAACCGCCCTGTCAATCGAGCGTCTGAGTGACATTGTAGATGCGGCCCCGGAAGCCACCGACGAGGATCGCAAGAATATCCCCATGCCAGAGGTGGAAGGGCAGGTGCAGTACGAAAACGTCACCTTCCGCTTTGGCACCAGTGGCCCACCCCAGTTGAACAACATCAATATTGAATTTGAACCGGGCACCTATGTGGGGATTGTGGGGCTGAGTGGGTCCGGCAAGAGTACTTTTACCAAGCTGCTCCCGCGCCTGTATAACCTGGAAAGTGGTCGAATTTTGGTGGATGGTTACGATATTAGCAAGGTCGAGCTGTATTCGCTGCGGCAGCAAATCGGCATCGTACCCCAGGATAGCCTGCTGTTTGAGGGGACGATTCAAGAAAATATTGCTTTGACCATGCCCGATGCCTCAGCCGATCAAATTATCGAGGCAGCGAAAGTGGCAGCGGCCCATGACTTTATTATGGAACTACCTAATGGCTACAACTCTCGCGTGGGTGAACGGGGCGCGTCTCTGTCCGGGGGGCAACGACAGCGGATCGCGATCGCCCGCACCGTCCTGCAAAATCCCCGCATGTTGATTTTGGATGAGGCCACCAGTGCCCTCGACTATGACACCGAGCGCCGGGTCAGCATTAATCTTTCCGAAGTCTATGAAGGACGGACAGTCTTTTTCATTACCCACCGTCTCAGCACCATTCGTAATGCTGACACCATTATCATGATGGACAAAGGGTCAATCGTGGAACAAGGCACCCATGATGAATTGATGGAATTACAGGGACGTTACTACTGTCTGTTCCAACAACAAGAAGCTCAATTGTAGTTCGCCACCGCTAATCTCAACTTGCATTCACCCAACCTTACCTGAGTCGCAACCCTCATCTAAACCCGTCATTTGAACCGATCACAGTGCCCAAGAGCATCACTTAGCCATGAACAACAACCCCAGGCCCAACTCCCCTAACGGTCAGCCCAACTCCCCCAATGGTAACGGCAACAATATCCCGGCCAGACTAGCCGCTGCCCAAGCTGGGGATGCCCTCCAAGCCCCAGGAGCAGGGGCTGCTGTAGAAAAACGCCCCCCAGGGGGCAATGAGATGGCCCCACAGAATGCCTTTGACCAACCCATTATTTTGCGGCAACCCTCCTATTGGTCCCGCGCCATCATGTTAGGCATCATGGGTGTGACTAGCTTTAGCCTCCTCGCGGCATTTCTGTTCAAAATTGAGGAAGCGATCCCTGCCACAGGTAAGTTGGAACCGGAAGGGGCTGTGCAGGAAGTGCAAGCTCCCGCTGGTGGGGTGGTTGAGGAAATTTTGGTGGATGAAGGGGAACGGGTACTGGAAGGCGAACCTCTGATCCGGCTGGACCCCAGGGTTGCTCTCGCGGAACTCGCTTCGTTGGGTGCCATTTATGAGTCCACCATTCGAGAAAATCAGTTTTACAATGCGGAACTAAATGACCAAGCATTGCCTTCACCAGAGGAAATGGCCGAGCTAGAGATCCTCCCTTATTATGCGAATCTGACGTTGGAACTGCGGGAGTTAAAGGAACGGGAAGTTATCTTTCTGAACTATGTGAACTATCTGGAGCAGCTTGCTTTGGAACCCGTTCGTCCGGCCTACTCTGGCCCACTGCAAGAGTTGGCCTTTGCGGTGTGGCAGCAGTATTTCCAAATCGCTCAGCAAATTCGCGGCTCAGAAATTCAGCTAGGGCAGATCGAAGGACGGATTCGGATTGAACAAAGTCGGATCGAGGTTGCGGAACAAAGTCGTCAGATTGAGGAAGATATTGTCAGGAGAATTGAACCGTTGGTAGAAGAAGATGGCGCATTGGCCCCAATTCAGCTTGAGCGCCAGCGGAGCGAATTGCTAGCGCGGGAAAATGAGCTGGGTGCCCGCTTTTCCGAACTTCAAAGTCTCATCCAGCAACGCTCAGCACTAACAGCGGAATTATTGGCAGCAAGGGAACAACAACAGGGAATTGTGGCTTCGGCTAGAGCCGATGCGCGATCGCAACTCAACACGATTATCGACCGCAAGCAGCAGATTACCAGCGATATTAACAATCGGATTATCGATAATGCTGAACGGATTGCACAATTAAAAGCCCAAATTGAACAGGCCGACACCCAAGTAGAATACCAGGTGATTAGCTCTCCTATTGACGGGGTGGTGTTCGATATTCAGCCCCAAGTACAAGGGGTGGTGAATCCCAACTCACCGGAACCTGTGTTGAAGGTGGTTCCAGGAGATGCATTGGTCGCCAATGTCTTTTTGACCAACCAAGATGTGGGGTTTGTGCTGAAAGCGATGGAGGAGCGGACTCCCTCATCAGAATATGAGTTGACCTTGGTCTCGGCGGACAGCCGTGAGGAGTTACCCACGGACGGGAACGACTTAGTGGTAGTGGCTAAAATCAATGATGTCTACCACGTTCGGATTTTTGATCGATCCGGAGAAATGGTATTTGACAAAGGCAGGCTCTCGTTTACCTCCTCTCTGACGGATGAACTGAATTTGGCCCTGAATCGGTCTTTGGAGGGGGAGGCGGCGACCCAATTGATCCGCCGAGTCACGACTGCTGTAGAGTATCCCCTAGGGGTGCGGGTGGATGTGCGAATTGATTCGTTTCCGTTTAATGAATTTAAGGACGTGAAAGGCGAGGTGGTCTGGGTTGGGGATGATGCGTTGCCCCCGGATCAGGTGTATAACTTTTTCCGATTTCCGGCTGAAATTCTCCTGGATCAGCAGTTTATTGCGGTAGAAGGTGCTCCGGTACAGTTGCAGTCAGGGATGTCGGTGAATGTAAATATCAAAACTCGCAAGCGTCGGATTATTGCGTTCTTCACTGAGTTGTTTGTCCGCCGAGTTGAGAAGGTCAGGGAACTGTAATGGGATCTCGGTCGGTTGGCGATGTGGGACGGCGATCGCTCCTCCTAGGGTTAGGGAGTTTTGCATTAATACAGGTGATCCATGCCTGTGGCCTGGGGAGGCGATCGCCAAGATTTGTAGTGGAATTCCTAGCCTCCTCGATCCCTGCCTCTCTGCTCAAACGGGTCGAGAGCCAACTCCAGGCCAATCTTTCCCTCAAACTTACTCCGGTGAGGCAGCTCACCGATAGCAAGTTGGCCACCCAGATCCTTACTCCAGAACCAAATGATAGCAGTGCGAACGATCAGGCTAACATCTCCCTGCCGAACCTAACCTCAT
>JBFRWC010000263.1:0-6340 GCA_051439365.1 Leptolyngbyaceae cyanobacterium | reverse complement strand
GGTGTGCCTTATCCAACCACCATGAAAGCGATCGCCACCACCGTTCTCTTTGTCATCAATCAAAAGGGATTTCAACAACTATTGCGTGATTATCCAGATTTGGCCGAGCATATTTCCCAGGAGCTTGCCCAGCGCCGAGAAGCACTCGCGGGATATCAAAAAGAACTGAAAGCCATCGGCATGGACCCCGCTACAGAGAGCAACCTAGCTGCATGGTTTCAACAGCGACTGAGACAATTATTCTCAACTCCCCCCCCCTAAGGCTACCGTGTACACACAAGTCGACCCACCCCCTCTAACTCCCCCTTGCAAAGGGGGAGGACCGGAGTTTCCCCCCTTTGCAAGGGGGGACTAAGGGGGGTAAAGCCGAGTTTTGGACTTCAAAATGAGATGTGTGTACACCGTAGCCTTGGCAAGGGGGGATTAAGGGGGGTAAAGCCGAATTTTGGACTTCAAAATGAGATGTGTGTACACCGTATGAATAATGCAGGCCATCCTCACTTGACCCATTCCACTGGCAGTTCAATTCGGAATAAGGGACACTGATTTGGGGTGAGATGGTACTGTAACGTGCCCTGATGAAACGCAACAATGTGGCGACTCATGGCTAATCCCATCCCGGTTCCCTGCCCCGCAGGTTTGGTGGTAAAAAAGGGTTCAAAAATTTTGTTGGCAATCACGGTGGGAATCGCCGGACCATTATCGGTGATGGTGATAACGACGTTATTGTCGTGGTGATGAGTGGCGATCGCAATCTGCGGATGGCTGATAGTCGAGTCACCTGCGGTTTCGGGCAAAAGGCAAAACTGCGGCGGCCCATCAGGGGCGATCATCCGACCATCGATTGCCTCGATGGCGTTGACGATAATATTCATGAAAACCTGATTGAGGGCAGCAGGTAGGGCCTGAATCGGGGGGAGTTCTCCATAGTTTTTTTGTACTTGGATTGCAGGACGCTGGGGTTGTTCTTCCAATCGATGTTGAATCAAAGCCAATACATCATCTAAACTCTGGTTAATTTGGATTGATTTCATGCCTGATTCATTCAGACGAGTAAAGTTTTTGAGCGTCTGAACAATATTTTCAATCCGCTCAGCTCCGCTGGACATGGACCGTAAAATCGAGGGCAAGTCATCCATGAGAAACTCGACATCGAGGGTGGCGATCGCCTCCTCCACTTCAGGAATCCCCTGGGGACAATGGCCCTCATAGATCTGCAACATCTTGACCAATTGCTGTACATGGGTCTGCACATAGTCAAGATTTCCGCCAATAAAGCTGATCGGATTATTGATTTCATGGGCAACCCCAGCGGCAAACTGCCCCAGCGTACTCATTTTTTCCGCATGGATCAGTTGTAACTGCACTTGTTGTAAATGTTCTACGGTTGCAGCTAACTCCTGAGTCTGCCGCTGAGCTGCGTTTAACAACTCTGATTGCTGGATGGCCACGCTCAGATGTGCGGCAATTTGGCGAACAAAATCTACCTCAAACGGTTGCCATTGCCGTGGCCCCGAACCTTGATGAATACACAACAGTCCCCAAAGCTGCTCTCCCGAATGCAGCGCTACCAACAAATTGGCCCGGACCTGGAACTGAGTCAAAATTTCCCGATGACAGTCACTGATCTCTGCCGTTAATACATCGGTCATGGTGTGAATCCGACCTGCGGCATAGGCAGCAGCATAATCTTGACCAAAGCAATGGTCATACACCCGCTTCGCCAATATCCCATCAAATCGGGGGAGCACCGACTCAGCAATAAATTCACCACTGTCCCAACCACTGGCCTCATCCAATCGCACCACACCGACCCGATCCACATTCAAGAGTTGGCGGACTTCAACAGTGGTGGTTTGCAGAATAGTCTGTAGATCCAGGGATGCCCGAATCTTTGCAATCACCTGCACCAAAGCACGACGGTGCAACACACAATCTGTCGAATCATCAACAGACGGATGGGAAAGGTTGAGCATCAGTGACAGTGTATTAGAGAATACCAATCTTTATCATTACTTTATTATCTCTGCTCCTTGTCATAATGTCCGGGGGATGTAACTAGGTTGTTACATTTGTGACTTTACTCTCTTAGGAGTGGGGATTAGCATGGCGCATCGCGTTAGCGAAAGACTAAAATGGTGAAGCAATTATCTGTAACAGTGCAAGCGTTTTGTACGGTGCAAGCGTTTTGTACGGTGCAAGAGTGCGGTGCAAGAATTGGGCGCAACTGAGGTTTTGTGACTGGCGCACTTCGCTTACAAAGCTTACAAATAGTTCAACGGTGACGTAGTTGTACGCTGTAATTCAACCAAGGTATCAATTTATGAAGTTTTCGGTGGTCATACCTTGCTATAACGCTGAGCAATGGATTGTTCAAACCGTAGAAAGTGTCGTAACCCAAACCCTATCCCCTCACGAGATTCTGATGGTCGATGATGGCTCTGACGACCGTTCACTCACCCTAGTTCAAGAATTAGCCCAAAGTAGTGCTGTGCCGATCAGGTTGCTTCAGAGCGATCGCCAGGGGCCTGCCGCCGCTAGAAATATGGGGATTTCGTCTGCGACAGGGGACTGGATTGCTTTTTTGGATGCGGATGATTGGTGGAAGCCTGACCATTTAGAGCGGATTCAGATCGCGGTTGACACCTCCGGCGATAGCGTTTATCTCGCCGCCGCAGAACATTTTTCCATTAGTGCCAATCGGGTGGTGTCCCGTTCTGATTCCCCCTTCAGTACGGTACAAAACAATATCGACCATGCCACTTATTTTTCTCTGTACCAAAAGCATGGGTTGTTAGAGTTATCAGGGGCTGCGGTGTCTCACCAACGTTTGCAGGAGATCGGTGGATTTAAGCCAGAATTTCGAGGGGCGGAAGATTTTGACCTGATTATGCGAGCGGTCCACGACCACACCCTCGCCTATGATCCCACGCCCTCTAGTTATTACCGCTGTAATAATCCCAACAGTCACTCCCGTAAGTTTGCCCTCAAGCAAGATTGCCTCACTGCACAGTTCCGATCGCTCCAAGCATTGGCCGATCGCTATAGTATTCCCTCGGCGTTGCTGGCTGGGAAAGCCAAAACTTTGGCCAGTAAATCGATGTTTCTCAAAGATGCTGGCGATCGCCAAACCGTCTTGGAATTGGTATCCCCTTATTTGAGCAAACCTAATCAAATCATTTTTACCCTGGCCTCTTACTTTCCGGCCCTCTATCTGGGGTTGAATGAGTTGCGGAACAAAGTACGCGGCCCACAATACGCACCCCGCCAAACAGTTTGACGTTCACAACGCTCACGATCATCCCTTCATAGATCTAAAGATCTAAGATCGTTCCCCGCAGTCCTGGAGGAGCCTGAATCTGGTAACGATGTAGGAGGGTGGGCAAAATGTCGTATAGCGTAGTACCCTCAAGGACTTGGCCGTTTTGAGGTCGAGTGGGATCGTGAAAGATCATCAGACCGAAGGGAGCGTGGTTGGCATCATCGGGGCCAGTATCGTTGGTGGTGGTGTGGATAGAGCCGATGCCCACACTGCCAACCGATCGCCATGCCAAGTCATCAAAATACACGATTAAGTCGGGGGCCATGCCTCGAACCCGCTGGTAAATGGCTTGGGGCTTGTGGACTTTTACCGGGAGGGGATTTCCAGCCGGATCGGTGAGGGTTTTGAGCTGGGCTTCAAGGCGCGATCGCACCTCCCCATACTCTGCCATCGAAATCGTCCCTTCCGGTTCCCGCCCTTTAACATTGAGGAAAATCCGGGCATAGTAGCCCCCCGCTCCCCACACTTGGGTCTGACTCCAATCTACCTCTACTTCCTCTAGAGATATGGGTTCATCCGGTACCTGCTTCAGTGTCAAGTAGCCATTCTTAATCAACCACTCATTAATGCAAATGCCACCCATCAGGGGACGAGCACCATGATCTGACACCACCAACACGGCTGTGTCGTCGTCACAGTGGCGCAAAAGTTCGCCAATTTGGGTATCCACATGACAGTAATAGTCATGAATGGCCGTAGCGAAGGGAGACTCGGGTTCGTACTGGGGATGGGTCGGGTCCATCGGCTTCCAAAAGGCATGGTGGATGCGATCGACTCCCATATCCACCATCATCAAAAAATCTGGCTGATCCTTAGCGATTAACTTACTAGCGAGAGTGAAACGCTGGTCACAGAGTTGATAGAGATGATCCAGAATTCGCTGTTTGTCCTCAGAGCGAAATTGGGGCACATCCAGCATGAAATCCGGCATCCAGGTTTTGATCGTGTCGCTCAATTCAGGGGGATGGGTGAAGGGCACTTCGGTGGAGGGAGTCAGAAAACAGGAGACGAGGGAGCCGTTGACGGGGTACGGCGGGGACGTGCCAGGAACACTGATGACAGATACGTTCCAGCCCTGATCCCCCAAAATATCCCAGAGGCGGGGAACCTTGACGGCGCGACCATCGGAAATGGCCATGCTGTGATAGTGGCGATCGCGCCGATTACGGAATCCATAGATCCCCAGTTCCCCCGGATCTCGGCCACTCATCATACAACTCCAAGCCGGAACCGTAATGGCAGGAATACTGCTCTCCATGCGGCCATAACTGCCCTGGGCCATCAGCCGCGATAGATGGGGCAAATGCGATCGCCACCGCTCGAACACCAGGGAGGGTTCCATACAGTCGAGGCCAATTATGAGCAGTCGGGGAGTCGTCATAGGCATGAAGATTCAGAGCGAGTGATTGACTTGGGGCTGAGTATTATCTTATTTCTTCTTTTCAATTAGGGTTCTGCCAATAAACTGGAGGAAGAGGAGGATGGGGAGCGGGTGTCCACAATCTCACACTGTGGGCATTCTCAGAGGTGATAGGATAGGGGGCGATCGCACTCCCAAATTCACCCGAACCCATTATTGACCTACTAATGGAGCTGTATCGAGCCGTTTGGGTACAATCCTCCTTGTGTTCGACCAAGCCGGAACGCTATGTCCAACTTCATCCCGTCTCAATGGCAACTCTACCATTGGCCTATCTCCAGACCCTTTGATTGTCCTAATAGTCCCATGAATGGGGTACAAGTGTGGCGAGTTGACCTAGACTGTGCCGAAGCAGTAAGGACTGAGCTTTACAGCTACCTATCAACGGATGAACGCGATCGCGCCGCCCGATTCAAGTTTGAACACCATCGTCATCACTTCATTGCCGCACGAGGATATTTACGCCTGATTCTAGCCGCATTCCTGAGTCAACCCCCAGTGAGCCTGGTGTTCGAGTATGGCGATCGCGGCAAACCCTTTTTAGCCACGTCCCCACGCCCCCATGCCCCCACGCCCCCACTCTATTTCAATGTCAGTCACTCAGGGGGAGTGGCGCTATATGCAATCAGTGGCGATCGCCCCGTTGGTATCGACATTGAGGCGATCCGGACGGTCTCCAGCATTGCGGACCTGGCCCAACGGTTTTTCTTCGCTGAAGAGGCGGCTGTGATCAAAAACCTAGTTCCCCCTCAACAAGAAACGGCCTTTTTTCGAGGGTGGACCCGCAAAGAAGCTTACCTGAAAGCAACAGGGGATGGATTAGCTGGGCTAGAATCGATCCCAGTCACTCTGCTCACTCCTGCCTCGGCTCATACTCCCACTCAAATGTCCATCGGCGAAAACTGGTGGCTGACCGATGTTGAGCTAGAGCCGGGATTTGTAGGGGCGATCGCGGTTAGTATGGCTATGCCAAATGCGATCGCGCAACCAGAGAGTCGCCTCCCGCCCGCCTCAAACCGTCAGATGTCACCGCCATCGGTGCAGTTTTTCCATCTCATTCCCAGTTGAGCAATAGACACTGAGGTAGTTTGTTGAGAGTTAACCCGTTAATCCTAAGAAACTTCAAGGTTTTGTGCTTGAGGTTTGCGTTAGCCGTTTTAATAGTGCAGAGAACGCCGATTGGGTGAGGACTGCGATCGCCATGAGAACCCTGAGTCTATTTGAAGAGGATCGTTTGACGGTACCCAAGAGTGTCGAACTCACGGTGGAGTCGTTGTGGCAATATGGGGAATTTTATAAGCATTGGGCGATCGCTTTTTCCGGGGGCAAAGATTCTACAGCGACCGTTACTCTCATTGCTCACCTACTGGAAACCGGGCGCATCCCCAAACCTGAATCCATCACCGTTCTTTATGCCGATACTCGCCAAGAGTTACCGCCCCTGCACAATGCGGCGATGAAGATCATGGCGGAATTGCGAAAAAGAGGCTTTGATACCCGTGTAGTCTTGCCTGAGCTGGATTTGCGCTACTTCGTTTATATGCTGGGTCGAGGAGTACCACCACCGTCGAATACCTTCCGCTGGTGTACGCCCAAGC
>JBFRWC010000262.1:0-29541 GCA_051439365.1 Leptolyngbyaceae cyanobacterium | reverse complement strand
GTAAGTCTTCAGATACAGTTGATGGATTTATGGGGTTGGAGGGTTGGGGGGAGTGGGAGAGTGGGGGAGTGGGGAGTGGGGGAGTGGGGAGTGGGGGAGTGGGGGAGTGGGAAATTTCGGTGTTGGGGATGGCGATCGCTCCAGCATTACTTTGCCGCGACGGTTCGACGACTCGTAACAGCATGTAGGCGGTGGTGAAGCGGCCACTTTCGGGGACAAAGCAGAAGACTTGTTGTCCTGGTTGGAGTTTGTCCGAATGGAACAGTTCTTCCAACATCAAGTAGATGGATGCACAGCCCGTATTGCCACGGGTGTAGAGATTGGTGAACCACTTTTCTTCTGGCACCATTGCTCCGGCTTTTTCCAGCAATTCCACAATCTGACTGCGGAAAAAGTGAGAGGAATAGTGACACAAGAACCAATCGATTGTGTCTGGCTGAATCCGACCCTGGTCAACCAGCCGTAGCCAGCCCTCTACACCTAGCTGAATCACTTTGTCCAGCAGGCGAATATTCTGGCGCAAGTTAATCAGACCATCTTGGGCTGCTTCCATTGGCGAGGGGTAATCCATCCAACTGGTGAGGCGATCGGGTCCATCGGTCCCGGCATACATACACACGGGATGGGCGTTGGCATGGGAAATCAGTTCAATCCACTCCACTCGCAAACTGAGGTTAGAGGGGGAGGGGCAATCGCTCACTAACACGGCTCCAGCCCCATCGGACAACATCCACCGCAAAAATTCCGTATCAAAGGAGAGAGTATCCCCCGACTGGATGCCTGTTTCTGCTTCAAAGCGAGTGTGTTTGAACAATCGAGACGCAAATTCAGACGCAACGGCGATCGCCCGTTGTTTGTTCCCCAATTGCACCTGGGTGGTAGCATACTTGAGCGCCGCTATCCCAGCACAACAGACCCCTTGATGGGACGTGGCCTCAATCGGAGCTAGTTCCGACAACTCGCCATGTACCATGCTGGCAAATCCCGGTACTAGTAAATCGGGCCAAGTCGTGCCACAGGTGAGCAGATCGATGTCTCTGGGTGGCAGTCCCGCTTGATCCAACACCTCTCGCACCGCTGCCGCTGCCATCTGACTGTTACTGATCGTGGTTTCCTGTTGGCGATTAATGGCGTAATATCGCTGTTGAATACCGTTATTTTTAAGAATCCGTCGTCTCACCCGCGAGGGGCGATCGCTCACCTTGCCCAAGTAAGCTTCCATTTCGTCGTTACTGATTGGCTCACCGGGCAGATATTTACCGACATGGGTAATGAAGGCACTGTGAGGATAAGTCATGGCAAAGTCTTGAACTCATTGTGTGAATACTTGTCATTTTCGGGGAGCGATCGCGGCATCGACCATGACGGGGGCGTAGGTGGAGGCGATCGCGACGAGGTTGATGTAGGTGTTAGAACTAAAACGAAGTAGGGCGAAGTAGGGCGAAGTAGGGCGAAGTAGAGCGATCGCACTCCAAAATCCAAAATCTAAAACCCAAAATGGTGCGTATAGCCCAAGGGCCATAGCAGAAAGGCGTAGCCTTCCCTTCGGGAAATCGTCTATCGCTTTACTTTAAGCCAATCGAAGACTTGTCGAGGAGTTAGGGTTAGCTCTATATCTGGAAGCATGGTTAGAGGACATTCATCCCGACATACTTGAGGAGCTTGGTTAGGCAAAAACGTCATTATCGAGTAATCACCAGGATCAAGCACCCACCCCAACTGGCAACCATGACTGAGGCAATGGAGGATGTTGTCAATCACCCGAGTTGCACTCTGTTGCGGTGAGAGAATTTCAATGGACCAGTCTGGTGATTGGGTGAAGTCATCCTCAGGTTCTCCATTACTGCCTAGCGGAATGCGATCCCAAGCAACCACGGCCACATCAGGAACGATGGAACGCCCTCCAAAGGTGCAACGTAGTTCTGGTAAAGCCGTGTAATCATCTGTGTGGCGGTCGATGATGTTGAGCAGTCGTTTTTGCAACAGGGAGTGACGGGTTTTGGGCATCGGTTTATGATGGGTGTGGCCATCAATGTATTCCCAAGCAGGGGATTCTTCGATATTGGGTGAAGCGAGAAATGCCTCAAGGGTTATAACTTTCTGGTGGATAGCAATCATATTGGGTCATATGATGGGAAATCGTAGGATTGCTTCTATCGTAGCGGCGATCGCCTTCTGGAACAATGGTATTGGTGGTGGGAGCGATCGCCCTTCTTCTCCAACGATTGCCTAATCTTCGTTAAATAGGGCAGACAAATCACGATACCCGCTGACAACTCGCAAAATTTCAATATCTTGACCGATTGGCATGTAGAGAATCAGATAGTTACTGATTGGCAAGCTACGCAGGTTAGGAAGAATCTCATTTCTAGGCCGTCCGAGGTTAGGAAATCTTAGAATTTTGGCACATTTGTTATCAAGATCCATCAAGAACTGATCCGCTTGCTTGAGTCCAGATTGTTGAGCCAGGTAATCGGCTATCTGCTCGATATCTTGGATGGCTGGTTCTGTTAAGCGAAACTGGGGAGTCATGCCTCTGATGTACCGTAACGGTTGTGGAGATTGGCTCGAATTTGGGCCATTGCGGTAGAACCATCAACAACTTTTCCGCTTTGAGATGCTTCCCAGCCTGTGAGGGCCTCTTGTTGCAATTCCAATAACCTGCCCTGGTAAATATCTTCTTGTTTCTGGAGTAGGGCGATCGCTGCCACGATTAAGTCCATCTGGTTGTGATACTTACCGCTATCCAACTGACTTTGGACAAAGGCTTCAATTTCAGGTGGAAAGGTTAATTGCATAAAAAGCCTCAAGATGTTCAATAATCGTTATTGTTAAGATTCAAATGTTCTAACATTATACCGATTACATATGGTTTAGAGCGATCGCCTTGATGAGCTGGAATGTAACGGCAATGGCGATGGCTCATCTTTCATCAGAAAAAGATGGGGGAATGGGGGCGATCGCCCTATTTTCCAATGTTGTACGCCCTCCAAAATCTAAAATCGAAAACCCAGAATGGTGCGTTGGCGTAGCCTTTCTCTAGGAAAATCGCCTCTTGGAACAAGGGTATTGGGGGTGGGAGCGATCGCACTTCTTCTCCAACGGTTGCACGCCTCCAAAATCCAAAATCTAAAACCCAAAATGGAGCGTTGGCGTAGCCTTTCTCTAGGAAAATCGCCTTCTGGAACAAGGGTATTGGGGGTGGGAGCGATCGCCCTTTCCCAAATAAGGCGATCGCCACCCTCCTGATTTCCCGACTGAGGAAGCACCAATGTCAGCGAATGCAGTGATGACGATTATCATTCAGTCGAGGTAGAGCCCCTGTTGGCATTCCCAGCGAGACTCTGGAAATCAGATATGACTCGATCACTCCACTCCCCCATCACTTCTCCGCCAGTACCTCCGTCACGGTAAAGTCAGGAGATGCCAACACCAATACAATCGTCGGCAAATTCATCGTCCGCTCCTGGAGTGCTCCATAATAATCGCTGTAGGCATCCATTGGGGAAGCCATCCCGAGAAAAATGAGATCGGCATCTTGGGACGATTTATGCAAAATCTCATAAAAATTTTGACCCACGAGGACTTGAGGGATAGTCATAATCCGAAACTGCTGGATCAATCGATCGAGATTATTTCGGGCGGCATCAGCCGCTTGCTCATTGTTGACCATGAGCTTGAGGTGAATCTCTGCTTTGCGCCAACTGATGTTACTACGGAGTAAATCGGCCAGCAGCAACATCAGCCCTCCATTGTCTTGCCGTCCGCCCCACCACACATCAATGCGCTGTTTCTGACCGAAGTGGCGATCGCTATTTTCCCGCAAAACCACCACGTTTCGTTTTGCTTGATGCAGTTGACCAATCAGCCGACAATAATCGTCCCGACGAGCAGGAGCCTCGCTATCTCCCAACAAAATGGTATTGGGGACCAGGGGACCAATGCCATAGGTTTCCACCAGTTGCATCGCCCCTTCAAAGGGGTTGGGGGCGGTCACCACTCGCACCAATGCCTGCACACCCCGCCGATCAAGATAATCCCGAATGGTTTGTTCTAGATTGGTTTGTTGACCCACATCTCGTGAACCGCTGGGCAACACACTGGAAACTGTGATCAAACCTCGCTTATGGGTCAAGGCATTAGCCAGTTCCACCAACGACCACCGCTTCGCTGGGGCACCAGAAAGCGTAAGGATATGGGGTCGCCAGTTTTTCGCATCCTCAGTCGTGACACTCAATTGCAGAATCCCCATCCGCATCAACGCCATCCAAATCCCCCGACGAGCATCCCCCCACGTCGCCCGCAGTTCTCGCTGCTGGAGCCAGAAGAAAATCGCCAGCACCACCACAGCCGCCACGACCGTGGCCAAGGCATCAATCAAGAACATCACCGCAATACACCCGATCGCCCCTAGTAAGGACAAGGACCAGTGGACCCGAAATGAGGGACGGAAGGAGGGGCTTTGGAGCGCATCCTCAATGAAGGCGGAAACATTCAACACCAAATAGGTGGTGAGAAAAAACATGGTCAGCACTGGGGCAATAATATTGAGATCGCCAATACACACGGCACTGATAGCAACCACCAGTGTCACCATCGTGCCAATCCGGGGTTCATCCTCAGGACCACTGCCCGTTCCCAAAAAACTCATCCAGCGTGGTAAGACTCCATCCCTGGCTAACGCTTGTAGCACGCGGGGCGCTCCCATAATGCTGCCGATAGCGCTGGATAAGGTTGCCCCCCAAACGCCGAGCAAAATTGCTGGTCCCCATACAGCAATGCGCTGCATGACTAAAGGATCTGAGATTAAGGTAGCAGCATCGGCCCGTGTGGCGAGAAAAATGGGCAGCACCATATAAATCACGTAACCCGTGGCAACAGCGGCTAATGTCCCAGAGGGAATGGAACGGGTTGGGGTTTTCAGATCTCCCGACATGTTCACTCCGGCCATGATGCCTGTGACCGCCGGAAAGAATACAGCGAATACACCCCAAAATGGGACAGTCGCTTGCTCTGGGCGCAACCACAAGACTCCGGCACTGCTTTCGAGGGGCTGACCGAAACCAAAGGAAACCAGGGAGAGGGCGATCGCCACCATAATGATGTACTGGGTGCGAATGGCCAGACTGGCGGAGGTAATGGCCAAAATCGCCACAAAGACCGTGGTGGCCAACGCCACGTAAACCTGGTTCCAACCCGTGACCGCCACCACCCCTTCCGCAAACCCCAAGGTATACAAGGCAACAGATAGAGCTTGAGCAAAGTACAGGGGAATGCCCACGGCCCCGCCGGTCTCAATCCCCAGGGAACGGCTGATCATGTAGTAGGCTCCTCCCCCTCGGATGACGCGATCGGTGGCGATCGCGCACACCGACAAAGAGGTCAGAAAGGTAATCGCCGTGGACAGGGTGACAATCGCCAGGGCACCCACGAGGCCCACATTGCCCACCACCCAGCCAAATCGGAGGTACATGATCACCCCCAAAATCGTGAGAATTGAGGGAGTGTAAACCCCCCCAAAGGTCCCTAAGCCTTTGGAGTCTTCCGTCTCCACTGATGCAACAGCGGGCTGCGATGATCGCTTGAACCAAGATTTCATGACTGACGGCTACCTACTGAACAATGTCGGACCACGCTAATTTTGGCACATTCCCCTCCTTTCGGTTGTGAGAATAACGAGAGGGGATTGGGTGAACTCATCAGTCTAAAATCTCAGCCCAGCAATATAGGAATCTAAACATTGAAATCCTGATGGAAAACAGAGCCGAACGTATCAAGGAGTAAGACTCAATTACCTGAAGAATTCTTATGATACAAAATATGTCTGCTTGGTTAATTGTTAGTGCTTCTCTATGGGGAATCTCTCCATTTCTCAGCACTTCACAATGGCCATCAACTCACTCTGGAACGTTCACCCTGTTTTCTGAAACTGATAACCCAAGGGGTGTTCAAGTCATTTCGGACAGTGCAGCTCCTCACAGGGGCAGTGGACGATGCGAAAATGAAAACTACTTATGTTGAGGCAAATGACTAAAATCTAAAGGCTACAATTAGCGAGTTTGGGTTGAACCAAAATCATTTGGCTATCTTAACCCCGACTCGCTAGTTCGTCTTGCTCAACGTGATCCGAGGATCAACAAAATTAAGCAGTAAGTCCGCTAAGAAGTTTCCCAGAATTAACATCACTGCACCCATCATTAAACTAGCCATCACTAAGTACAAATCTTGGGACTGAAAGGCTTCTAATACCAGTAATCCTAATCCAGGCCAACTAAACAATTTTTCGGTGATAAAGGCACCACTCAGCAATGTAGAAAATTCAAGCCCTAAGATCGTAATCAGGGGATTAACAGCATTCCGAAGGGCATGGACGTAAATAACCTGTGACTCTGGTAGCCCTTTGGCCCTAGCCGTCTGAATATAGTCTTGGCGAAGGACATCTAATAACTCCCCTCGCATGATTCGCTGTAATCCCGCAAAACTGGTGAGGCTGAGGGCTAAGGTGGGCAAGGTCAGATGCCAGCCAATATCCAGGATCTTGCCCAGCATATTGAGATCAGCATGGTCAATGCTAGTCATGCCACCCACGGGAAATAAGGGGGTGGTGAGCTGGGCAAAAAAGAGGAGGATGAGACCCGTGATCAGGGTGGGGATGCCTTGGCTAGCATAGCTAAGGAGGCGCAAAATGCGATCGCTCCACCGATTTTGATTCACCGCTGCCACAATGCCTAGGGGGATGGCGATCGCCCACGTCACCGCAATTGACGCAATAGACAACAACAGCGTTGCCCACACCCGCTCCACCAAAACCGAGGTAACAGGGCGGTTATAGGCAAAACTTTGACCAAAATCGAATCGGAAGAGTACCCGCCCCAGCCACCTAATATACTGCTCAACAACTGACCGATCCATACCAAACCGAGACTCCAAATCCGCAATCGTCTCTGGAGAAATCTGAGGATTTTGCCGAGCCATATCTAGGAAATCGCCCGGTGCGAGCTGAATCACAGAGAAACACAGCACTGATGCCAATAATAAAGTCAACAGCGCCTGCAAGAATCGCTTGATCAGATACAATCCCGTTTCGCTAGCAAGAAAGACGAACAGTAGAGAGATCGGAGATAGGAGCCAGCGGATGGCTCTGGGACCACGATATAAGGGCGATGGCGATAGGTTGTCGGTCATACGTTCAATCTACAAGGGTCTACACACTTAATATTGAACTAAAGTCTCAATACTAGCATCCTGAGGTAATTTTGCTCGTCCGTTTAATGCCACTAGCTCGATGATGAAACCAAACCCAACCAGCGTCGCATTCGCCTCAGCGACAAGCTGGGCAGTGGCCGCAGCCGTTCCTCCGGTTGCAATCAAGTCATCCACCACTACCACGCGACTATTGGGGGTAAAGGCATCCTGGTGAATTTCTAGACAATCGGTTCCGTATTCCAGTTCATATTCGGCGGAGTAAACCGGAGCAGGCAACTTTTTGGGCTTCCGGACCGGAACAAATCCGACCCCAAGAGCATAAGCCAGAGGAGTCCCGAAAATAAAGCCACGGGACTCCGTCCCGACAATATAGTCAATGGACTGCCCAGTGAACCGTTCCGCCAACGCATCCACAGTGTATTTCAGCCCTGCGGGATCTTGAAGCAGAGTGGTGATGTCTCGAAACATAATACCGGGCTTGGGAAAATCTGGGATATCGCGGATAAGAGATTTGAGATCCATTGGCTTAGAGCATCAGAACAGTTGAACGCAGACCCGCAGAATAGGTCGCTGGTCATCCCCAGAGTACCAGTAAATCTAATGCACTTGGGAGCTGAGGTTGGACGTTGGTCGCTAAAAGCAGCGCTTAGGTCAGGGCATCAATTAAGCGTTAACTTGTTGAATCAGATATCGGCCTGATGAAATGTCGTGGCGAGTTTCGTCTTCGTGGGTGTTGGAGTTCTGTGTTTCCAGGCGCAACGGGTCAATCATTTCAGTCACGTTAATTTGGGACGGGTTCCGGGACATATTCTGACGACTGCTGAGGAGGTGATCCGGCAACTCTTTGAGGGCATCAGACCCCAACCGAATTTGAATGTTTGGCCCGGATCGGGCTAGCCGAATAATAGTGCCATCCTCCACCGCCACCTTCTCAATTCGTTTACCATCCAAATAGGTTCCATTTGTTCCTAAGTTCACAATATCCCAGTTGTGGCCAACCTTACGAAGCTCAACATGGCGACGGGAAACAACGGCACTGTAGAGCACAACGTCATTATCAGTGGAGCGACCAATTCGGATAACCGATTCATTCTCGAATGGCCATACCTGGATGGGCGTTTGCTTTAGGGGGTGAAGGAGAAATAGAGTAATCACATCGATGGCAACAGGATTTGTCAAATACTTTACAAGCGATCGCCTGCGTCAGGAGATAGGACCGGAACAAACTGTTTACTATCTTATTCCGCCTTGGTCAAAATACCACACCCACTGAGCAGATTCCCCCCGGTGGGGCAAAAGTTTCGCTGAAGGCAGGGCTGAGAGGGAACCATTGGGTTAAGAGATTTGGACAATAAAGGAGACTTTATCCCCTTTGCCGAGGGCAATGCGATCGCCTGCCCGTAATCGATGTCGATTTCCTGGCAATAGGGGGACATTGTTCACATAGGTACCATTGGAACTGCCCACATCTTCCAGATAATATTGGTCTCCTTCAACCCGAATGTCCGCGTGAACCCGCGAGACCACCTCTGAATCAACAAACCCTGACACATCAATATCTGGTGGCACCCGATCATTCGGCTTGCCAACATGAATCACCGCCAAATTGGGTGGGAGTTCTAAAGGGGTATTCGTTTGGGTATGGACGAGGCGAACCGTTTGAGTTTGAAGCTGAGTGCTTTGAAACGACGGAACCTCCGGGGACTGAGATTGAGTGATCGTTGGGTCTGGGACAAACCGATGATCGGGCGGAGCCACCGGGACCACCGCCGGGTCCGACGATTCCACTGCTTCGCTTTCTGTCGCCGCAGCCACAGGGCCGGAATCGGGTATATCCGGCCCAACCACCAAAGGCTCTGACACCTCCAAGGCATCTGGCTCAACTAAATCAGGAATTTCCACATCCGGCAACTCTAAATCAGGACTCGCCCCAACGACTCCACCTGCCATACTAACCTCCTCCTCTGCGGGAAGGGAAGAACTTGTCGTCCTACGCCCCTCTTGGGGTACATTGGCCGCTAAGTTCGCACCACATTGACCACAAAAACTGGCATCTGACTGAACAGGTGCGCCACATGCTGGGCATTCCAACATGGCAGGTAAGGGAGTATAACAGGCTTCACACTGAATGGCACCATCTGGATTCTGATGGTTGCAGTTGGGACAAACAATCATGACACTATCCTTTCAACACCACACCTAAGCACATATCTATACTCTCAGCTTCAGGACTGTGATTCCAGGGTAAAATACCGCAACTCTATTAACTTTTGTTCAATTGTTGATAGGCTCTACCGCCATCTGCCGCTTGATCCAATAACCACCAGAGTTCACCTTGGGGATTGACGTAACGAGCGGGCACCTCGTTGGCATCCACGGTGTCTCCAGCACTCCCACTGGCCAACACTTGTTGTAGGGCCGTTTGTTTATTGGCTCCAGCAACCAGGAAGATAACACAGTGGGCTTGGTTCAGGAGCGGAATGGTCAGGGTCAAGCGCGGCTCACCCTGTTTATCTCCAACAGTGACGAGGCGATCGCACACACTCAATGCAGGCGTATGGGGAAACAAGGAGGCCGTGTGGCCATCATCTCCCATCCCTAACAAAACAACGTCAAACGCAGGCAGCACCCCGGTTTCTAGCTGAAAAAACGCTTCAATGTCCTGGTGATAGGCTTGGGCGGCGATCGCCGGGTCCGCCATGGTCGTTGGCATCGGGTGGATATTGCCCGGTGGGATCGACACCTGGTCCAGCCATGCCTGACGGGCCATGCCCTCGTTACTGTCGGGATGATCCACTGGAACATATCGTTCGTCTCCCCAAAACACATGCAGTTTGCTCCAGTCAATGTCACATTGGGCGAGAGCTTCATACAAGGGTTTTGGGGTACTCCCCCCCGCTAAAACTAGGGTACATTGCCCCTTAGTGGCAATGGCTTGCTGAATGCGATCGCGCACCAGTTCGAGCGATCGCGCCACAATCGCGGGCTTATCTGGCAACACTTCAATCTTTCGATAGTTCATGGTCGTTTTTCAACCGTCCTCCATCCCTTTTCCCTTACGGAGACTACCGTTTGTTGGCCTCCCTCTTGCCAGAATCACACGAATTTTTAAAGGTTGAAACCGTAAGTCTTGAAACATCCTCCCCAAAACTGGGCATCATTAAGGTGGGTTCCTCAAAATAGCTGAAAAAATGCCGTGAAAAACCGCACAACTTCGCTTTTCTTCACTACCCACAGTAGCAATCCATGCGGTTTAATGAGCCATGAGTCAGCACTTTAGTCCAAGCTCAGGTTCTTCGTAAGCCTAGGCTGACCCCGCTCACCATCGCAGTTCGCAGTATTTATTTCCATCCGTTGCTATCCTGTATCTCACCACGCTTATGAATGTAATCACTAATCGCCAACTATCGCCGCTCCTCTCCCTATCCTGCCGTGCCACAGGCATCATCATGATTTTGGCTAGCCTCGTCAATATGGTTGTTGGCCCTTGGCCCTATGACTTCCAAGACCGGGAATGGCTATTATCCAGCTTCACTAGCCCCGTGGTTGAACAAGGGATTATCGCGCTGGTGGGGATCGTTCTGCTGGTGGGGAGTTGCTGGCTTGATTCGTTGATGGGAGACAGCCAGCCTCAAAGCGCGGCCCAATCACGGGCCTCCTTGTGGACCGTCGCTACATCAGTGATCTCAGTATTCTTTTCCTTTTTCTTCCTGCTAATGCTGTTTCTCCACATGTGGAACCTATTTCCGTGGCGCAGTGAACAAATTGCTGGAATTGCCGAGGAAGCGGCTCAGATTGAGTCACAACTCCAAGAACAAGTCGATCAGCAAACTAGCCTGATCCGCACCTACTGGGAAGACACGGCCCTGCGGCAAAGCGCCATCGAGCAAGGACAGCTATCTAACGAGGAAATCGCGTTCCTCGAAGGGTTGGATGAAAATCCCGATGGTTTCAGCGCCATTGAAGAAGGTCTCCAAAGCCGGCTGTCGGAAACCCAGGTTAATCTCAGTTTGCAACGCCAAGAACAACAGAATAGCATCGCCCAACGGGTTCTCCGCTCAGCCCTGAGAACAGGAAGTGATAGTCTCCTACTAACCCTCGGATTTGGGGCGATTGGCTGGACCGGAATGCGCTTGTATCTTAGCAGTAGCAAATCCCGTTAATCGGTCTTGTGCTTGAATCATCTGCTGCTTGAGTCGCCTTGTGCTTGAACGGCCTCGTTCCTGAATCGTCTCGTGATTGAATTCCCCTGTTGCTGAATTCCCCGGCTTCTGAATGGTTACGGAACTGATCTGCTTGCGACGTTCAGCCGCAGGTTCGTTGTCCTTACATCCCACATCCCATGATTTCAATTTTTATCTTGACATACAACGAAGAGGTCGATATCGCCGATTGTATCGAGTCCGCATTGATCTCAGATGATGTGATTGTGGTGGATTCATTTAGTCGCGATCGCACCCTTGACATCGCCCGTCAATATCCCATCCGCACCATCCAACACACCTTTGAAAGCCACGGCAAACAACGAACCTGGATGTTGGAATCTATTGAGACCAAGTACGAATGGGTGTATGTCCTAGAAGCCGACGAACGGATGACCCCAGCGCTATACCAAGAATGTCTCAACACTGCCCAATCAGGGGAGCACATCGGCTACTACGTCGCCGAACGGGTGATGTTTATGAACCGTTGGATTCGCCACAGCACCCAATATCCTCGCTATCAGTTACGCCTTTTTCGCCACGGTCATGTCTGGTTCACGGACTACGGCCATACCGAACGCGAAGTCTGCGACGGCTCGACGGGTTTTTTGACTGAAACCTATCCCCATTACACTTGCGGGAAAGGATTCAGCCGTTGGCTCGAAAAGCATAACCGTTATTCTAGCGATGAAGCCGTCGAAACCCTCAGACAACTTGAAAGTGGGACAGTTGATTGGGGGGCCATGCTATTCGGTCGTTCGGAAGTTGAGCGGCGGCGTGCTCTCAAAGACCTTTCTCTCCGCCTCCCCTGCCGTCCCCTCATCCGGTTCCTATACATGTACATCGGGCTGGGAGGTATCCTCGATGGTCGCGCAGGCCTAGTCTGGTGCATCCTCCAAGCTTTCTATGAATACTTAATTCTGTTGAAAGTCTGGGAGTTGAAGCAGTTTCAGCAAGCCTCGTCCCCCTCTACATCGTTGTCCTAGCAAACTCTTCCCCTTCCAAAAATCAGACAGTTCCACAAATTTGCCTGCAAACTGTGATTTTAATTACCAGAACTTATTACAATAGATAAAGAAATTGCAAAACATCAGCTACTTGGGTTTATCGGGTTGTTGAGCTTAAGGGTTGGATCAACCCCAGCTTCTCTCAACACCACTGGCAAGGCTGTAGGCGATAGGCATCAGCTAAGCAGGTTGCTGGCTGTTTGGTTTCGGTCAAATGGTTTGGCTAGGAGCCATCAGTCTAGAGTGCAACAGGCAATCCATGCCTGCCATCATCAATCAATGCGCTAACGTTAAGGAGATTCAGCGATCTGTGCTTCAACAGCTTAAGCAAGACCTAAAAAATGATCTGATTGCTGGGTTGCTAGTGATTATCCCCCTAGCGACCACGATCTGGCTGACCTTTACAATTGCCAGTTGGGCGATCGACTTTTTGACTCGCATTCCCAAGCAGCTTAATCCCTTCCCAGATCTGAACCCGTTTCTCATTACCATCAGCAATCTAACCATTGGGTTTGCCGCACCCCTCATCTTTATCCTGTTTATCGGGTTGATGGCCCGGAACATAGTCGGGCGATGGTTGTTGGACGTTGGTGAACGCTTACTGCAAGCAATTCCCCTAGCAGGAGCAGTTTACAAGACCTTAAAGCAAATCTTGGAAACGATCTTGCGGGATTCCAACAGTAAGTTTCGGCGCGTGGTCTTGGTAGAGTACCCCCGGCGAGGGCTTTGGGCGATGGCATTTGTGACGGGCACTATTGGAGTCTCCAGCCACCCTAAGATGGCTGAACCCATGCTGAGTGTAATCATACCAACCACCCCCAACCCAACCAGCGGTTGGTATGCGATCGTGCCTGAGACTGACGTGATCAATCTCACCATTTCCATTGAGGATGCATTCAAAGTGCTGATTTCTGGCGGGATTGTGGGAGCCAACGTGATTGCCCCTGCAACAGTTGGGCAACAACCTTCGGAAACGGTTACGCCTACGGTGGACAAACTAGACATAGCTCATGATGTCACCCCACCCCCATCTTCTAATGGAAGTGGGGGCGATGGGATGATCATGAGTTATGGGGTACAGGGGGCGGACCATAATGTGGTTACCGCCATGTCGCCTGAGAGCACAATCAGGTCATCTGCTCAGGATCAGCTTCATAATGATGTCGGTACGGACCCATCGAGCGCAATGAACGGGTCATCGCTGCGCGACTAAGGAAATGGCGACGAAGGAAATGAAAGAGAAAGTCATGGTAAAGCCACGCCGGGTATCTCGTGAGTTGGTCTTGTTAAGTATCAGTCAACTATCGTATCACCCCACCCAGTTAGCCACCCTTGAGCTACCAGAGTTGATTACAACTGCGATCCGAGCGCTAACGGTAGAAATCCGAGATGCTGTTGAGTTGGCCTCATCGGAGCTAGAACGGGGAAATAGCCAACTTCTGAGCAGTGAAACTCGTACTAGTGATCTCAATAGTGCCAAGGCAATGGTGCAGGAAGCCATCACCTTGACTCAAACAGCCATCAATCGGTTGGGCACGGTGGTGGAGATTCCAGAGTTGTTGGAAAAGGTTCGCAACAAGGATGTACACGATTACGCAATCCACATCCTGGAAACTCTATTGCAGGAACGAGAAGCCATTGATGCTATCCTTGACCAATCGATGGTGGATTGGTCGATGAGCCGTCTCGCTCGGATTGACCAGGATATTCTGCGGATTGCGGTCACGGAGATGGCTTATCTAAATTTGCCGAACCAAGTGGCAATTAATGAGGCTGTCGAATTAGCCAAGCGTTACAGTGAACAAGATGGGTATCGATTTATTAATGGGGTGTTACGGCGGGTCAGCGATCGCCTCAAGAAAGACTCACGCTAGCCTGACGCATTCGGTCAGTGCTGCCTGGGATTAAGGGCAATCCTGAATCGAATAAAACTCCTGAGGTGGGCGACTACAAAAGTTGGCTCGGAGGGCACGTTGCACCTTGAATTCCCCGCTGTCTCCTGGCACGATCCAGATGACATACCGTTCGCCTGCGATCGCATCATCCAGCCACCCCTTGTCTTCAATAATGACTCGGGCAAATTCAAAAGCTCGGCCCGGTTCCCACTCCCCTGGAATCGAGACCGACACTTGTTGCTCCGATCCAGTGATGGGTTGTCCCAGAAATTGCAACAACTGTAGCCCAACCCAAAGCGGATCATTGACCCAAATAGCCTGGTTCTGGTAGGAGGAGAGCAATAGGGCGTTGTAGTCCGTCAGATCAAGGGTTTCCACCGAGTAAACGTCCGTATCTGTTGTTGTCGCAAATGCCCGAATATCTGACAACCCTAACTCGGTATCCTCCAGATCCGTATCCTCCAGATCCGTATCCTCCAGATCCGTTTCAGATGGAGATGACTCTGGGGACGGTGACTCTGACGATTCATCCGGAGAGACAATCGCTTCTGGATCAGACTCGTTCTCCGGATCTGAGGATGACTCTTGGGCAATTGTGCCCTGAATTCCCATGACAGTTCCCCCCCCGAAAATAGCCAAACTAAGGAGAACAATGGGCCACAACCTAACTCTTTCTGTTCGTAACCCCTTATGCTTCGTATTCACTGAACCCTCAAATCCCAATTCATTCAACTCAACATCATAAACGCAACTGAGTCGTCCTCATGCTCAAGAACGATCCGAACCTATCGTATCTTATTGCCCCTCAGAATAGACGACGACGTAACAAAGCCCTACCGTGGCCTAACAGCATTCTGCCAGCGGCGACCGTCCAGCCTCGATCCCAAGATCAACCCCAGTAAGCTAAAACGATTTTAGTTTGCGTATTTTGGTGACTGCACCCCGCCGCTGGCGGGGTGCAGTCACGCAAATAAAATGGCAACCAACTTAACGTCAGCGTTTTAGCCCTTATTTTTGAACATTTGGGTGAACGTGTCATAAGGATCTACGGCTCATTTAGACAACATCTGGGAAGAATGAAGAGTGTCTGTATTGTGTCTATATTTTAAGCAGTTGTTCAGAGGACTCAACGATTAGCGAAAAACAGTGCTGGTTCTTGCCATGGGCCATTGTAAAAGAAAATATAGAATAGTTCACGGTCAGGTTTTGGGTATGCTGAGGGTAGTGTGGCTGATGGCTACGTTATGATAGGTACATTTTAGGGCACGTCATTATCAACCTATCCATTTGCTTCACATCAGGGACTCTGCCCACTGTTTTCGTGCTAGCAGCAATAAAGGAAGTCTGTGCATGATCATCTGTTCTAGTTGCCACTTTGAAAATCCTAGTCATCATCGCTATTGTCAGCAATGTGGTGGCGCTCTACCAGATATTATTGAGATGAATGAGGAAGGTAGCGTGAACGAACATAATCCCTTACAGACACCTGAGACGAAAACATCCTCTCCCACCACCAACCCCACGGCTAATTCAATGGCTGATGCGGTTGCTAATGGGATGATGCCCAATGAGGAGATGGGTGTGCTAACCGTTGGGGGCGATCGCCTCCCCCTAGGCCAAAACCTAGCCCACACTCGATTAGCGATTATTACGGCCCTACCATCCTGGTGGTCACTCCCAACCCAGCCCCTTTATCTCGATCAATCTCACCGATATCAGTTGCTTGCTGACATTGATCCAGATAAGTTAACCCATCATGGGCCTTCTGATCGGACCCCTGATATTGAAGTAACACTTCTCGATCGCTACGCGGATAATTTACTGCAAGGATTGACCGAATCAGATCCCGTCGAGGTGGTTCAAAGCGATGATCCTGATAACAATACTTTCAATCATCACGATCTGGCTAGCGATACTCCTAGCCAGGGGATCCCCGCTACTGCTTGGAATAGTACCAACGTTAGTGCATCCGATCCTCAGTCTTCGGATGGTAATCGTGGGGCGATCGCCCCAGAACCATTGCCCCAGCCCGATGTGGAAACAACCACGACATCGACCGCCCCGGTTCATCCCCTCGAACAAGGGCCAACCCACGATAGTATTGTGCAGATTCATCTAACCCTGCAAGACCAACTCTATCCGTCCTTTCCTCCGGTTCTTGATGCCCTGGGCGATGATATTGTGATTTTAGAGAATCGTAGTGTTCTCCTACCCCTGCCGGACGCGATCGCCCAAGCCGATATTGTCCTTCCCCAAATTCTCCATTGGCTCCACGAAATGACTGAGTTGTGGGAAATCTTGGCCCAGCATCGTTGTTGTGCTAGCCTGCTGACCCCAGACAACATTCGGGTTGACGAAGATCAAATTCTCTGTTTACGGCGACTCTATCTCGATCACAGGGAGGCTCGACCACAAATGGCCGACCTGGGGGAGTTATGGCATCACCTCCGGAAGTGCAGTTCCCTGCCGTGGCCAGACTCTCTTGAGCAGATTCACCAAGACCTCTGCACCTGTACCATTACCGATACAGACACTCTGCGCCATCGACTCGAATTTGTCGCCGATAAAATTTATCAAGAGACTGTGACCGCTGCCGATGACCCAACCATAGCCGCTGAGGAAGACTGGTCAACCGTTGAGCCACCGGCTGATCTGAGCAACTTTGCAGACAAGATCAGAAACACCGACATGGACCCCTCTTCACCGATGCAGGACCAAACGGCCCCCGATGGCCTGACATCAGCTCAAGCCCACCCCTCGACCGGATCGGAAATTCCAACCATGGGCTTGGCGAAAAAGCGTTTGACCCTCAGTGATGACCCAACCATTGTCCTGCCCATGCAGTTACACACGTTAACCCATGTAGGTTCGACGAACAACGGAATTCAGCGGGATCACAATGAAGATTTCTTTGTGATTGAAACCCACACAAGCAATGTGGAAACTCCGACGGAACGCCGTTGTCATGCCAAGGGCTTATACATTCTTTGTGACGGGATGGGAGGGCACTCAGCAGGAGAAATCGCCAGTGCGTTAGCAGGGGAAACGCTACAAGCATACTTCAGAGAACACTGGAGAGATCAACTACCGGATACTGACACAATCCAGCAGGGAATTGTGCAGACCAACCAAGTGATTTATGAGCAAAACCAGGCGGATCACTCCGAGGGATTTCGGCGCATGGGCACCACCCTCGTCACTTTATTAGTCCAAGACACCAAGGTAGCGATCGCTCATGTGGGTGACAGTCGGATCTATCGCTTTACCCGACGACAGGGCCTGGAACAACTTACCTTGGACCACGAAGTCGGGCAACGAGAAATTAGCCGAGGAGTCGATCCATCCGTGGCTTATGCCCGTCCTGATGCTCAGCAATTGACCCAAGCTTTAGGACCACGGGATCAAGACTTCATTCGTCCCGATATTAACTTTTGGGAAATGAATGAAGATTCCTTGTTTATTCTGGGGTCCGACGGCCTCACGGATAATGATTTACTAGAAGACTACTGTAACAGCCACATTGAGCCATTGATTAGTGGAACAGCGAACCTAGATGAAGGGGCGTACAACCTCATTGACCTGGCCAACCAAGTGAACGGCCACGACAATATTACAGTAATTCTAGTGAGGGTGAAGTTGCGGCCCAAATTGTCCCTGATTGGACGATGAGATTAGGGCTGAGGGCGGTATCGACGGTGATAGGTGTTTCCCTACTGCTCCAAAAAAGGAGGAATAGGACAATCCAGAGAAATGACGATCGCCCTCAACAATTCCGCTTCCTTCACCGTGACTTGGCCATCCATCAGAACCGTATGGGCGCAGGCATCCACAATCGCCTGCTTCAGTTTGGGCGAGGCCGTTGCTAGTTGGTTCAAACTTTTGCCAATGCTGGAAATGCCGCTGGCTGGGGGCTGAGCTGGAATGCCATGCTTGCTGGCCTCAGGCAACCGTTCTGCCCCAGAGCGGAAGGCCATCGTAGCTTGATCCAGGTCTCCATGTCCCACGTTGGCCAACCCGGAGAGGAGCGTAAGACAATCTTGCCACACGGTCCCGATCGCGGTGTGGTGAATCTTGGAACTGGGCATCCCGCTGAAATAGGGTTCGAGTCGTCGCATCAACACCACTTGTAGAGCATATTCAGAAAGAGAGACCCGACCATCCGCTTGGACTAGAGCTTGGACCTGTTTGAAGAGACGGGCATAATCAGTTTTGGGTAAGTCGCGCAGAGCGGGGATGGCTAAGTCTACAAGGGGTAGACGATGGTGGGGAGGCAATTGACCCAGCGCCGGCAGCAATCGCCGTAAAAGGCTGAGAATATCTGGGGCTTCGGTTTGTTGGAGATGGTTGAGTTGGCGATCGCGCACACCTTTATTTTTGGTCTCCAACAGCAACCCATAGACCATACACTGCGCCCCAGCCTTGTGGTTGAGTTCGACTTTGATCACCCCTGGCAGTTGGTTGAGGAGCGATCGGGCGTAGTCCAGATGCTTAGGGGTCGCTGTGCCAATATTAGAGACAACCTCGTTGGGGATCAGTTCGAGGGCTTGAGCAGGAGATGACTGGGAAGTTGAGGGGGAAGTCGGCGGTGGTACTTGCCCGGAAGAAGGCGGAGCTGGGGGTGGGGGAGTCGCCGCAAACCCGATGGGGGAGGTGGAAGAATAACGGGAGGGCGGGTTAGGGGGAACTGCTGGGGAAGCCTTGAGATCAGCGGTGTCGGGTAGATTTTCTAGACGACGAATGCGTTCGTCTAGGGGGGGATGGGTCGCAAAAAGATTGCTGAAATTAGAGCTAAGGGCTTCGCCAAAAAACAGGTGGCTCGCTTCCTCAGCTTTGGGAGTCATGATTACCGACCCTTGGCTGTAACCTCCAATTTTCCGGAGCGCTCCAGAAATACCCAAGGGATTGCGGGTAAATTGCACTGCAGAGGCATCCGCTAAAAATTCTCGCTGGCGGGACACTGCGCTTTTGATCAGACGGCCACACAAAAAACCAATCAAGCCAATTCCAGTGAGGGCGATCGCCATCACCACAATGAATCCGCCCCCTTTGCCGTTGTCACCACGACGGCGGTTGTGATAGCCGCCGGAATACCACATGCCTCGCATCATCATGCGCCCCAGCAAGTGAATCAACAAAATTCCTTGCAGTACCCCAATCAGGCGCAAATTTAACCGCATGTCACCGTTGATAATATGGCTAAATTCGTGGGCGATCACTCCTTGCAATTGATCGCGGGACAGCTCTTCAACGCAGCCTTTCGTCACCCCAATCACCGCGTCGTTGATGGTAAACCCCGCTGCAAAGGCGTTAATCCCCGTTTCGTGCTCCATCAGATAAACCGGGGGGATGGGAGTACCGGAAGCGATCGCCATCTCTTCCACCACATTCAGCAGTCGTTGTTCGGTGACATTTTGAGTTTGCGAGGACACCAACCGCCCACCCAAGCTCAGGGCCACCACCTTACCCCCGCCCCGTAGTTGCAGAGTTTTGGTGAGGCTCCCCATACCGACCGTACCCAGCACCCCCATCGCCACTATCAGGAAAATTTCTGGTTGCCACAACCCAGAAATCCCAACATCGCCGCTATTCAGCGTAATGACAACCACGCCATAGATGGCAAATATCATGGTGGCGATCGCAACACAAAACAGCATGACCAGCCGCACTGTACTGCGCCGAGCGTTGTCCTGATGCTCAAAGAAGTTCATGCCTCCTCCTGCCAAGCTTATTTTAGTTAAGCAAACAGTTTGCGCTTTACCCGTCGTAACTGCCTAATCGCCGAAGACGGAGATTTCCCTATGTTCACCTGCCAATCGCTGAGCCTACCATAAATGGGGTTCATCCTTTGGAACTGCTGAAGACGCTGCTGAAACTCAGCCCCCAGCGACTCAATCCGTTGGTTAAAAAGCGTTACCGCATAGTCGTATAGCTCGATGTCGAAAGCATTACGCGCCTTGATTATAGCCAAAGTCTCGTCAGCGATCGCTTGCTTTTTTTGCTTAGCGACATTCTTCTTGATGTAGTGGATCTTACGCCAGCCAAAGGCTTGGGACAGCAACAGAATACTTTGGTCAAACTGCTCGGTCAACCCAAAGGCAACAAACCGATCAGACAAGTTTTGCTTCGCCGTTTCCAACATTGCGGCGGTACAGATTGGGTCACCACTGAAACCTCCATCCGTAATCCGAACCGTCTGTAATGTACGAAATGAAGATTGCTCAGTTCCCAAGGCTAGCTGAGCCTCAAATTCTGCTCCGGATAAAAAACGAGTCATGGTGTTGTCCTCAATGCTCTGGACAAACTCAGCTAAACTGCATCGATTCGCATGAATCACAAGAGGATCATCTTGTAAAGGATGCTGCCGCCGATAGTAGTAGCGAGAAACAATCAGCGAAATCGGCTCACGTAACATTGTGAAATAATTGACAGGTTGCTTTAGCTCTTGATGCAAACCATAACCAACATGACCTGCAATAACCCGATACTGGCCTGGATCCTCGACAAAAGCCTGGTTAATTTCGTTGACTTTCTCCGGAATTGGGTCCGACTGCCGAAATCGGTAAACTGATTCGGCTTGATACTCTTGCTTAAGGATAGAAAATAGGGTAGAACCGGAGGCTTTAGGAATATGAACAAAGACATTGATGCTTTCATCGCGCTTAGTATTAGTCATGGAGCTAGAATCTCGTTTATATTATGCGTGAACAACAGATAACAAAATGTGGCCAACAAAAAGCGACTCTTCAACTTTCAACATCTTTTGTATCAATCAATACTCTTTCCAGAGAAATCGAGAGAACCATCGATGCAATCAGCCTAAGGTGGCAGCGTATCAAGCACAGTAGCCCCTATAGGGTCTGGATTATATAAGTATTACTACTTAGAAATCCTACCCCACAACTCACCATTCACAATCCGTAAAGGCTTTGAAGGGAATGTAAATAGAAGCACATCAAATCTTTAAAAATACTCAGCACCACTGGGATCAATCTTTTAACGTTAATCCACAAAAGGTATCGGGAACCATCGGCATTGGTCTGATGGAACTCAGTAGGGGCGTTTTGACTTCGCCTGTAAGAATCCGATTGCGGACTCTTAACAAATCCCCGCCTCTTTAGAGCGGAGAGTAGTCAAAAACCAAACTGTGGCATCTGTATAGAAGCCAAATGGCAATTAATGATGGCGGCAGATAGCGATCGCCTCCTGCTTCTAGTGATTGGGCTAAAACGAGACTTGGGGCGCGTTTTTGATCTCCGGTTCGTTGTCTTCGAGCAATTGGGCACGGTCAAAATTAAACATCCCCGCAATGATATTGTTGGGAAACACTTCGCTCTTGGTGTTGTAGGTTGTCACCGCATCGTTAAAGCCCTGGCGAGCAAAAGCAATTTTATTTTCGGTAGACGTTAACTCCTCCATTAACTGGCTCATGCTGCGATCTGCTTTGAGATCGGGGTAAGATTCAGCTAGCGCAAATAATCGGCCTAACGTCCCTGTCAATGATGCTTCTGCGGCTCCTAACTGTTCCATCGCACGGGGATCACCGGGACTTTGCGAGGCTTGAGAACTGGCATTGACAGCAGCATTACGGGCTTGGATAACAGCTTCGAGGGTTTCCCGCTCATGTTTCATGTAGCCCTTTACTGTTTCGACTAGATTAGGAATCAAATCATAGCGAAGACGGAGTTGAACCTCAATTTGGGCAAAGGCATTTTGATATCGGTTACGGAATTTGACGAGATCGTTATAGGCTCCAATCACAATTGAAGCGAGGAGGGCAACGAGTGCGCCTAAGACAATTAGCGTGATAATTAGGTTGGTCATAATTTAGCGGTCATTGGTAGCGGTCATTGGTAGCGGTCATTGAGTGTGAGTGGGCGATGGCAGCAAGCAACATCTAGCGAGGTCTGGCGAGATTTGCCGAGGAAGATAGGCAAAACACATACCGATGTCGTGTTGATCATGCCTCAAGATTTTAGCGATCGCCCCATTTGGCAACAGTTGTTCATGAGCAGAGCAAACCAGTCCCAGCACCAGAAGTGTCCATTCACTAACCCCTCAACTCAGACACCGCCGATTGAGTAACGCTTCTCTCGCATCAGTTCCGAGCCAGCTTGTGCTTTGGTTGTATTGTCCACTGATAGATTGTGGACTCTTCTTCAGAATCAGGTAAGGTCAATTGTTGATCCGGAGGCCAATCTCCCATATCAAACTGGTGAGAGAAAATCCGGGTTCCGGGCTGAAGGTGTTGCCACAGTCGAGGTCGTAATCGCAGGTTCAAATGGGGCAAGAGGTACAACACCACAATTGTCGCCTCGGAGACATCAACTTCATAGAGATTGGCACAGCGAAAGGTAGTCAAGTGGGCCACCCCCGCTGTTTGGGCACGGGCACGTCCCCGCGCCAAACATTGCTCATCAACATCAATACCTACCGCTCGATTGCCAAACCGTTGGGCTGACTCAACGACAAACCGCCCATCACCACAACCCAAATCATATAGGCAATCGGTGGCTGTAGGGGATGCCCACATCAGCATGGCATCCAAGGCATCAGTTGGGGTAGGAATAAAAGCAATGTCAGGTTTTTGCATCCGTTTACGCAAGGGTTGAGTTGAATGGGTGCTCGAAAGGGTTGGAGCACGACAACAGGACTGGAGCACCGATGGACTGGAGTACCGATGAAAGCGATCGCCACTTTAGTCCAATTATCACCGATAAGTAATTTCCAGACTATTGGCCACAACCGATTATGAATCCCATTCACTTCTACCCATAATTTCGTTGGTGGATGGGTTTTTTTTCATTTAGTATCAAAACATGAGGCTACGGTGCAACAGTCGAGCCTTGAGGGTTTGTAGTGGGTAAAACTATTCCTCTACAGTAGCCTGTTAGGTCGCCTTGTTCCTAAAGCACCTAACCCAACTATGTTTTTAATTTCTTTGAGGATTTTCCATGGCCACGTACAAAGTGACACTCGTCAATGAGACCGAGGGTTTAAACACAACAATTGATGTAAAAGACGATGATTACATTCTAGATGCGGCAGAGGAACAGGGAATTGATCTGCCTTTTTCCTGTCGGGCGGGTGCTTGTTCCAGTTGTGCGGCCAAGCTAGAGACTGGCAAGGTTGATCAGTCTGACCAATCCTTCTTAGATGACGACCAGATTGAAAAAGGATATGTCTTAACCTGTGTGGCCTATCCTACTTCTGACTGCACAATCACAACCCACCAAGAAGAAAGCCTCTATTAGTAAAAGCCCCGTGGGCTAGAATCCTGGTACGGTAGGGGGCTTGGGGCTAGACGATACAGTGAGGGCGATCGTCATTAGCTGCTTTTGATGCGTCTACTGTAGAGCAGATCAGCCCTCACCGACCTTTCCCATCTGATTCGTACAGCTTGTTCGTGAACCGATGACAAGGGTGATAAGTAATATAAGTGTCGCTTTATCGAACCGATTACTAATTCCATTGCCTTGTCACCGTAATCGATGTGGTAACGATGAGGTTTTCCTCTAATATCAAGAATGTAGGTCTACTTGAAGGTTCCTCCTAGCTGAGGGCATAGCCAGCTAGAGCTTGTCCAAGGTTCAACTCTTCAGCCTACTGTTACCATATTTTTAATTTGAGAGGATTGCTGCATGGCTGCATATAAGGTTACATTGAAGAAAGATGACGCTGATGAGGGCGTTACGTTTGAAGTTCCTGATGGCGAAAATATGCTTGATGCGGCAGAAGATCTGGGGGTAGATGAGGATTACCTTCTTTACTCCTGTCGCGCTGGTTCCTGTTCTACCTGTGCAGGCAAGATTATATCCGGCACAGTCAACGACGAGAACGACAATTTCCTGGATGATGAGCAAAAAGGAGAAGGCTTTGTCTTGACTTGTGTCGCTGAACCCACTTCTGATTGCGTTATTCTCATCGGTCAGGAAGACAATCTCTAAAGTGCGATGAAGCACATTCGCTAGCTATTGCATCCTGGAGCTAGGCACTTGCTAGCCCAAAAATACAAGGTGAAGGGCAGGGGGCTAGGCTCCCTGCCCTTCGCTCTTGTCCCTCTTTTCAATTAGGTGGTTTCCGAGAAAAGATATACCGCTGTAGGGTGCTGTATGGCCCAAAGGGCATACCAGAACAGCGCCAGCGTCACGCACCGCAGGTTGGTATTTTTTTACACGAAATAGCCTTAGGGTTCTTCTTCATGCTTGTTTGAGGTGTGTGAATTCAAATCGTTAGACGAAGGGCAGAATCACTACGGCTCTGCCCAAAATGTGAGGTTATCGTGGAGCGGCTGGAGCGTCGTGCCGGGGTAATAGAAAGAGAGAATGCGATCGCTCGACCAACCCAATTGCCCCAGTTTGTAGGCTCCCGTTTGGCTCATCCCAACCCCGTGGCCAAATCCACCGCCAACAAATGCATATCCCTTCAGCACCTGCTGCGGTTCGGATTCAGGCATGTCATCTGTAACAGCTAGACTCGCCGGATCGACCAACTTTTCTGGCCGGACATCCGTCTCCTCCTTGATTGCACTGCTCAAGCGGGGATCATCGGCCTGGGGTTCGGGAGCAGGTTCATACATCGCTTCTAGGTAAAACAGAGTGCTGCGAGGAGGATGGAGGGCGCGAATCACTTCATCTTTCCCCAGGGCAATCTCGCCCAAGTCTGTCGTGACCACTAATGTTTGTACCCGACCAGAAGGCGATCGCTCCGTCACTTCCAGCTTGACCAGAGTCGAGAAATCCATGAAGGGATGCTGAATCACCTCCAAATATCGCCGAACATCCTCGGCCAAACTCTCCATCGTACCTTCCCGTCGCCAGCGAAATGCCTCCCATCCCACTTCGTTAAAGCCATCTTGGATTGCCAGAAACTCCCGTAGATTCGTCTCATTGGACAAGGCTCTGGTTCTCAAATCCCAGACCCCATAAACCGAATCCACCACTGATTTAAGATAGGGCCGATCAGGTCCATTCCAAACATCACTAAAGGGGGCCGTAACTCCCCCTGTCGTCGAGGAGTACAGAGCATCCACCAACTCATCGTTATACGTGAGGACTTGCCCTCTGGTGGCGGCGATCGCTCGATCCGTCACTGGAGCCGCCCCACTGATCCCCCAATACACCTGGCACTGAGTATCCGCACACAGCTCATAGTCATCAATGGTGAACCGCCGCAGATTGCGGAGGGAATAGGTCCGGGCCAGAATCGCTTGGGCTTCGATGGTGGTCCGGGGAGCCGCCAGCCCAATTTCGTAAGGGACCACCCCACGCAAATAGGTTTCCAGAGGCACCTCATTCACCAACGTGTAGGTACCATAGGCATTGGGCTGGAGCCGGAAATCACCGCCATAGAGCCGCCTCGCCCGTTCCCGTGCATTCACTTGCAACCAGGCTTGGTCTTGGGCCGTATCGATTTCGACGCGATCGCGGTGGTAGCGATATCCATTCACCACAAACGCCGCTTGGGGTCTTTCTCGCAAGACCTGACTTTGTAAAAAAGCGGTCTTGGCTCCGTGGGCACGCAAATTTTGCAACAACAACCGCCGTAACAGAGGAGTATGATACACCGATCGCTTGCCCCACACCTGCCACTGTTGCGGTTGGGCCAGTTCAACTTCAATTCCTCTAGCTTGCCAGTACTTGGCGCTATCTTCCGCACTTTCAAAACTGCGATGGTTACTGAGGACGACAATCTCCACACGCTCGGCTGCAGCCAAGGGCTGCATCACCACGTCCAGCGTAATCCGGTTAGTGATCACTTCCTGGGGTTGCCCCCCGGTTTCAAATCGGAGGGTAAACTGATCCCCTGGCATCGCCTCCATGACCACCGTGTCACTATCTTCTTCACCAAACCGTTGGATGATCCCAATATCTAAAATGGGTTCGGACAACGGTTTGGAGGGAGGTTCAGACGATAATTCCGATGGTGCGGATAAAGAGGATTCTGGAACGGGATTGACTTGGGCGATCGCACCACTAAACCAACTCCCCGTGCAGCAGAGAGCGATCGCCATCAGGCCACTCCAAGGTCTCCCAATCCAAGGCCCATTTTTCCCGATTCTACGCTGCCAAGACCAGCGCCTTGCCAACGTATGAGTCTGTCCCAGAGACAATTGAGTCTGCCGATCTGGATTGCGTCGAACCCGTCTGCCCGTTGCCATAGTGCCCTTCAGCCTGCTTGCGCCAACAATGTTTACAGCCCTGCTTCTGAACGATCAGGGTTTAGCAATACCAATGGTTTCAATTCTATTGATTGTAAAAATTTTGGCTGAAATTGGCGACTATTATGTTGCCTCAGCGTAACACTTTGCAACAATAGTAGTCGTCTAGGCAACGAGACAGAAAAACTGAAATTTGGGGGGCGATCGCCGCTGCTCTGAGCCGGAGCCAACAGACATAAATGTGGCTGACCCCCGCCAGAGAAGGGGACCAGCCACACAAACACGCAAACTAGAACTATTTGGGCGGATGCAATACTAGCTTATGCAATACTACCCGTGATGGAATATTGCCCTAGACTACCGTAATCGCTATAGCCATTTTTACCTTCCTTCCCAGTGCCGAGAATGCGGAGATAGTACTGCCCCGCAGTATAGTTACCCTCCAAGCCAGCGGATAACTCGTCGAATGGGTTGGACGTGACCAATAACTGACCAGATGCGTCGTACAGCTCTGCCATGATATCCAGGTTGGGACCATACTTCGATGGATCAATGTCTAGGGAAATATTCCCCGTGGATGAGGTAAAGCTGAACCAATCTTCATCTGTGTTCTTTTCGATAATGCCGTAGGTGCCCCCGTTGGTCCCATCCAACAACAGTGATGCGGCGCTACTCATCGTATTACCATAGTCATCGACACGATAACCAAAACCATTTTTGGTGGTGATAATGGCCAAGTCATCCTCCTGATTGTTGGCGCCGTGATAGTCCCCTTGGCTCCATTGCGTGAGTTCGTGCTTGGAGGCATATCCCATGATGGCGGCCCAACCCGTTGTACCAGACCCGTGCCCCATATAGTATTCCCCTTTCGTGCCCTTTTTATGTGAGTTGCCATCGTGGCGTAACCCCAGGGTATGACCAATTTCATGGGTAGCAACCTCAGCCAGGTTTTTAGCTTTTAGGTTTCGGTTGTTTTGAAAGACGAACGTGGGTGTATCAGTGTCTTCGTTGAAGGAATCCAGGTAAGCAATACCCGCTGCCTTTTTTATCTTCAACCAGTCATTAGATTTTCCCCCAATGACGGTTCGAATGCCCCAACGCTGATCATCATCACCGGATTTCACTAGGTCAGAATCAATGGGTTCCGCCGTCGTGACGTTCACATCAAAGGGAATAAAATCTTCAGCGACTCGGTGCCAAATTTCCCAAATGGTTTCTCGCTCCGCTAGGGAAAAGCTGGAACTGTCGCCATCGGTGTCATAGGCTGGTGTCTCGAAGCTCTGGCCCCTGTTATACCGCCAATTCCACCGTGTGCCCTCGGTGGTGTGACCATCAAAATCTAGGTAGATGGTATGGTCTGCATCAGGGTTGCTATGGAGAGCAAAGACATTGTCGGCATCAAAGTCCTGATGCATTGTCGATACATTCGACTTGGCAACTACTTGTGCTTGAGGGCGAACGGTAAGAGCGGTGGTAGCTACATTGTTCGTTTCGTTGCTCTCACCAATATGGTTGTCCCCATCGGCTTCAATCAGGATGTACTTGCTTCCGATTCCCCAACTCGCATCATAAGTGAACACATGGGACTGAGCGGATGCGGAGCCTACAGCCAACATCGATACTGCATCAGTGACTAACAGGCGATCGCTGTCACCAAGAGTGGCATCATCGGATAACCAATAGCGCAGAGAACTAGAATCGGCGGCACCATCTCCCACATTTTTGACCTCAGCACTGATATTGACTGCGTTACCGAGGGCGACTGAGGTCGGAGCCGCAACGTTTTGGATCTCTAGGTCAGCTTGCAGGGCAGGCACAGTCGTTGGGGGAAGAGCCACTTCATTCGCTGGGAGCGAAACGGTCACATTAGCGGGGGGAAGGGTAGCCTCATTGGATTGGGGAAGAACCGCTTCATTAACTGAGGGTGAAACAGGCACGTTAGCTGGGGGTGAAACAGGCACGTTAGTTGGGGGCGCAATAGGCACATTAGCTGGGGGAAGAACTACTTCATTAACTGGGGGCGAAACAGGGACACTCGTTGTGGAGGGAGCAGAGATGCCCAAGAAGGAAAATTGTCCATCCCCCGCCAGAAGACTCAGGTTTGTTCGGCGCTCAATGCGGCCAATCAAGTTCCCGTCACTCTCTCGACGCAGGAGCGTCTTTTTCCCTGAGACTTCCAAGACGTAACCGTAGGCACGAGATGCGCTATCAACATGGTCACTCAGCTTTTGTAACTGAATCGTGTCACTGTCAGGATTGAAGTCCTTAATAATGGCATAGTCCCTGTCCCTCCCACCATTGTTGGCATAGTACGTCTGATTGCTATTCCCCAAAATGAATTGGTCTGCACCAGCGCCACCCACTAAGATATCTTGTTCCCTGGAACGATCGCCCCCGTTGGCAGTATCCCCACCTCCATAGGCATCCAGATAATCATCTCCGTCCAATCCAAACAGTCTGTCGTTGCCACCGTAGCCGTAGATCTTATCAGCCTCATGGGTGCCTTTAAGAGACCGGTTGTTCTCCTGATCTCCGTGGATGACGTTTTCGTTACCGTGGATGACGTTTTTTTCCACCACGCTCACCTGAACAGCCGCTACGTTATTAGATTCGTTTTGCTCACTGATCTCCTGGGAGCCATCGGCTTCAAACAAAATGTACTTGCTTCCAGTTCCCCAACTCGCATCATAGGTGAAGGTATAAGTATTACGCCCTGAAGCACCTGCATTAAGCTCGCTAACATTGCCATCGGAGAGGGAGCGATCGCCCTGATCAAGAATGGTATCATCCGACAGCCAGTAACCGATTGAGCTAGAGGTAGCAGGACCGTCCCCGATATTTTTGATGTCAGCACTAATGGAGACTTCTTGCCCCAGGGTAACTGAGGCTGGAACTGATGGAGTTTCAATGACCAAATCAGGCATCCCTAAGAAGGAAAATTGTCCATCCTCCGCCAAAAGACTCAGGTTTGTTCGGCGCTCAATGCGGCCAATCAAGTTCCCGTCACTCTCTCGACGCAGGAGCGTCTTTTTCCCTGAGACTTCCAAGACGTAACCGTAGGCACGAGATGCGCT
>JBFRWC010000261.1:0-18938 GCA_051439365.1 Leptolyngbyaceae cyanobacterium | reverse complement strand
CCCTGGGATTGGCTCGGCGGGATATTGTGGGGATTCAAGTCAATCATGCGAGTGCGCCCGTGCCACCTGCCCCTGTCATATCAGAGGCCCGATTCGCAGATATCGCAACCAGCACACCTGTCATCGGAAGTGATCAAGATGTCCGGGCCACAGTCACGCTTCAGATTCGCTACTAGAGCACCTATAGTCCGGCATTGGGGGAGGAAACCGCTCCCCTATAGCCCCTGTAAAGGATTGACAATGCAGGGGCCGGATCTCCTGAGCTAAGGTGAGGCAAAGGGTCTAGGCAGTTTTATCAACCAATCAGCTCCTGACCTGCTAGAGACCAAGGGTGCTGGCTGACTTCGTCGGTCCACATTTCCTAAAGGGCATAGTCAATGGCAGGGCCAACGGGCACCACCCCAGTAGGATTAATCGTCGTATGACTTTCGTAATAGTGGTGTTTGATGTGATGCATATTAACGGTTTCGGCGATACCGGGCAGATGATATAGTCGTCGCACGTAAGCCCAAAGGTTTGGGTAATCCACAATCTGACGAATGTTGCATTTGAAATGGCCCACATATACGGGGTCAAAGCGCACCAGCGTCGTGAACAAGCGCCAATCGGCTTCTGTGAGGCGATCGCCCACCAAGTACTGCTGACTCGTTAACTTCTCCTCCAGCCAATCTAAGGTTTCAAACAGGGGTGCGATCGCTTCCTCGTAGGCATTCTGAGTGGTGGCAAATCCTGCCTTGTACACGCCATTGTTGACGGTGTGGTAAACGCGATCGTTCACTGCATGAATCTCTGGGCGCAGTTCTTCAGGGTAGTAATCTCCTGGTTTTGCCCCCAGATGATCGAAGGCAGAATTGAACATGCGAATGATTTCAGAAGACTCATTGCTGACGATGGTTTGAGTTTGCTTATCCCACAACACAGGCACGGTTACCCGACCCGTGTAATCAGCCTGAGCCTTGGTATAAATTTGGTATAGATAGTCTGCATGGTGCAGCGTATCAGGGATTACCCCTGCTGCATCAGCAAAGGTCCACCCCTGATCTCGCATCAGCCAATGCACCACAGAGATGGGGATGATATCTTGCAATCCTTTGAGGGCACGAAAAATTAGAGTACGGTGTGCCCACGGGCAGGCATAAGAGACGTAAAGATGATAGCGATCGCGCTCTGCTTTGAATCCCCCTGTTCCCGTTGGCCCTGCACTCCCATCCGCCGTTACCCAACTGCGAAATTGGGAATCCTTACGGACAAAACGACCGCCTGTGCTGCTAGTGTCGTACCACTGGTCTTGCCATTTCCCTTCAACTAGTAATCCCAATTGTTGTTCCTCGCTTGCATTTTGTGTAAATTTATCCAGCAACAAAGACCTGATCGTTAACGATCAGGGTAAACCCTTCTGCATCAGAAGCCACCCTAAATATTTTGGCTGTTTGGTTCGTGCCACCGGGAAGCATTTGATCCGTTGACCGCCCCAGTCCCTGAGCCGCCAACCAGCTATTGACAGTAGTCAACTGTTCAAGGCCGGAGATTTCATCGTATTGCCTGCCTTGGCTATCAGCCAATTGGAACTGGGTGAACATCATGCTTCCCGACTGGTTGCCCGTATTTTTCAACTCAACATAGACAACAATCAACTTTCCGCCTTTCTCTTCAACCGGCTCCATAAACTCGGCAGTGATGGTCTCAAGCGATTCACTGCGTAGCACCGTTACTTCCCTGTTTCCTTGCACAGATTGCGCTGTATTCAAGGGAATAGCTTCAACAGAAGATTCCACTTCAGCCGTTTGTGCAGAAGGCTCCGCTTTAAGGATCTCTGCAACCAGTACGCTACTACAAGCAGCGAGTACTAGGGCGATCGCACCAACGATATATCTTTTCATGGCTTTGTACGTGAACAGCGACTCAAAATCACTTATCCAACCTCAAAATGGAACCCCGTTCACAATGGGCCAGGGGATTAGAGGTTTCGGAGATAAGCAAGATCATGTTAGGGATGATGTTTCTGTAGATTTACTTTAGCTGCAATAGGTTCCACAATGCGAGCGGGGTCTTCATCGACTGTAACGAAAAATGGGAAGGGACGATGGCTTATTCAATGTCAGACATAGAAGCAGGTATCTAAATCTAAAATCCAAAGTCCAAAATCTAAAATTGGCTGACTCCCATCACTGCTCGGTGTTGCCACAGCAGAAAAAAGCCGCTGAACATCAAAAATGCAAACACAAACTGGCGAAAACGCTGTTCGCTAATTCTTTCTAGCACCAAGCTCCCCAGCCAATTACCAATAAATGCCGATGCCCCAACGATCAAGCCGTAGCCAATGTGGGACAGTTGCAGCGTTCCAAACGCACTATAGGCCACCAGCTTAATGCAATGGATAACAACGCGATTCGTCGCTTGGGTGGCAATCACCCCTTCTTTCTGGAGACCGAACCCAAAATATAAAGGGGCGAAAATTGGCCCCATGCTGCCAATTAGACCCGATAGAAACGCATAGACAAACCCAGCGGGTAAAAAGTACCAGGCTTTAACCGTAAAGTTAACTTCTTGACGTTTGAAGAAAAAGCTGGTGGCTGAAATTAATAAGAACAAGGCAACCACGATCGCCAACCATTCTAAGGTTAATTGACTGAGACTAAAAGCACCCAGAATAGCTCCAATGACTGCTCCCGGTAGCTCCCACCGCAAAATCTGCCAATTGATTTTCTCACGGTAAATATAGACCCTTTCTGAGTTACCGAAGAGGCCACCAATCGTGAGGATGGTCGGAATCGCCTGTGCTCCCAAAAAGGTACCCACCACAGGCATTAGTATCAGGGAACTGCCGCCCCCAGCTAACATGCTAAAAAACCAGCTAATGATGCTAGCGAGGACAAATAGGGCAATTTGCACCTTAGCGCTCCTTCTCCAATAGCCACAAGCCGGATGATATCTTGGGCAGGGTAACCGCCAAACTCAAACCCTGTTTGAGTCCACTGACTAGCAGCGCCAAGGATTCCACTAGTTTGGGGTCCCATTGGGTGCCCACGCCATCGCTACAGTGTTCAATTGCCGTATCCAGGGTTGCTGGATCTAGGTCTCCGTTGAAGCGATCGCCCAACTTAACACTAGGCTGTAGCGTAGACAAATTGCGCTGGAATTCCACAACCAACCCCAAGATGCGCGACTCTAACGGAATATCGTCGGCAGCAAAATTGGCCGGATAGCCCCGACCATCCCACCGCTCCGTTTGATGGGCAATGATGGTGGCCACAGCTCGCATCTGTGGCATCAAGCGCAACACTTGCGCTCCAGGGTTAAGCTGGCAAGAGGGAGCATCTGTTTCCGATAAGGTCGGCGGCTGGTAGGACAGGGGATTAACGGGCGGTCCTTCCAAGGCAAATCTAGACTGGGGCAGAAAGGCGAAACGGTGGAGCAGCCCAGCCAACCGCAACCGATGCAACTGCCATCCGGGCAAGTCTAGGAGCTGGCCGATGGCCTCCGCTAGTGCAGCGACTTCGGTTCCAGCCAGGGGATTGGTAACATCCGATTGATCCATTAACTGCGCTAGCCGCAGAAAAGCTTGCAACTCATTGGACACAAGATTAGTACTCATTTGGGCCGTTGCCATTTCTCCCAAAATGGGAGATGGGACGGGTGCAATGGTATCTTGGGAGGTTTCCAGATATTGCACGACCCGATTAACGATGTTCCCCATTTGGTCAGAGGTGGGGTGGGTACAGAGTCCTTGGCCTTGCTGAATGCTGGTGGTGATGGTATCCAGCTTTGCGTCAAGTTGCTCGGCCAAATCTGGGTTGTATTGCCGAATGTGAGCGATCGCCAATTCCGCTGTCTCACACACTAAGTTTGACTCAAACGTCCAGAAGCCATAAAACTTACGCTCAACATCCTGGCTTGGAGTGCCCAAAATCTCGTAATCAGCCTCTGAAACTTCCTGGCAAATCACCATGCCCGTGTAGTTGGGGGACACAATGATTAAGTGCCATTCTTGAGCAACCGGATCATCTGTGGTCAAATCCACCAAATCCACGTTGGGTTGCTGGCTGGTGGGATGCTCCGCAAAACCCGCTCCCGGAGTCGCCATAATCACCACATGCTGGGCAACTTCGGCAATTTCGCCGTAGCGGTCCGCCTCTTGCAAATACCACTTCCCCTGCTGAAAAGCTGTAATCATTAGCGGTTGGCAGTCAGAGGTCAAAATCGAATCCTCCAAGGCGTGGCACAGCGCCACCAACGTGTTTTTGTAATACACGCCAAAGTTCAACTGGCTCTGTCCGGCCACTGGCTGGGAGTGGCGATCGCGCAGTTGACTAAGAATGGACCCCTCTAACATACTTGCCCCTACCTACTCCATATCCAACAATTACTAGCCTACAGGTTATGAACGTTACCGATCGCGCTGTCTCAACGCGATCCCTCCATCTCAATCAATATTAATAATCTTGGGGCTGTATGTTACCTACTTTAAATTGGCTAAATTGGTCTAACTCTAATCGACCTACTTCATTTGCACTAATTGCCTTGCCTTGGGGGGCTTCGTATCCGGCAACGGTGCGGATAGGGCATCCGCCAAGTCCGCGCGCCCCAGTCGCTCTTCCAAAATTTGCATCACGGTGCGGCCAAAGTCAGCCGGGTTCCGTTGCCAAGCTTGTAAACAAACTTCGCCAAAAAATGACCCCAGGGGTTCTGGATTCCATAACAGTTTCTTGGCGGTCCAAGGCATCATACTCATGGGATCATAGCCTGGTTTGAGGATGTCGTTCTTGAAGGCGTAATTTTCCAGGTGCGTGTGAGGTTGCAGGCCAATAAAAAAGATGGCAGGTTCTACCTTATCTGCACCAAAAATGGCCTCTAGCTCTCGATGATAGGCAATGGTTTGCCGAATCGTCTCATAGCGTTCGTCAATGACATTAAACGAATAGTTGACCGACACAATGTCGTTAAACCCTGCTGCCTTAAGGTCACGGCAATTTTGCAGCACGGTGCGGAGATTGTAGCCCATTCTCATTTTCCGCACCAGTTCCTGAGAACCGCTGGTAATGCCAATCTCAAAATAGTTCATGCCCGTTTTGACCATGAGGTCGCACAGTTCCGGGGTGAGATTGTCCGCTCGGATGTAAGCTGCCCAGTGAATGTCGTCCATACCAGCGGCCAACACTTTCTGAAGTAGTTCTACCGCGTCCTGGATGTACTTCCGCGCCGGAATGAATTGTGCGTCGGTGAACCAGAAATTGCGAATGCCCCGGTCATAAAGCTGCTGCATTTCTGCCACCACCTCATCGGCGGGATTAATCCGCATTTGCTTGCCCTCTACCACGGTGTAAACACAGTAGCAACAGTTGTGGGGACAGCCTCGCTTAGTCTGGACTCCGACGTAAAAGTCCTGCTCTTGCAAATAGTATTCAAACTCTGGCCAGATCGTGGCAATGTAATCGTAGTTGCAGGCGGTCTTTTCGATAGGGCTGGGCTGCTCGTGGATGAGGCGATCGCGTACCTGTCCTTCACCAACCACGTAGCAGCGTTCATCTCGGAACTCCACTCCTTTGAGCAGCTTCTCCAACAGCAACTCCCCTTCGCCCACCGAGACAATCGTACCCTCCGGCAGCTTCTGCCCAACCTGCTCATAGAACACACTCACGGCTCCACCACCCACAATTGCCTGAGCGTCCGGCACATATCGCTGGGCCTGCCGTAGCCCTCGCTTAATTAGCCCCAAATTGCGCCATAGTTCCGTGTAGTAGGCTGTCGTCACCCGCAACCCACCCAAAGCCCCCCGCAGCCGCACCAACGGGTTCTTGGCGTAGTAGAACTCAAACGCATTTTGCAGAGGATTGCCGCCTCGTCCCCCAACCGGGGCATAAATCTGAATATCTCGCCAGGAAAAGACCAGCTTGGTCGGTTGAAACTGATCAATGCAATGTTCAAGTGCAGCGTTGAAGTCCAGGGGGGGGACGGTTCCTAGGTCAAAAATTCGCTGTTCCACTCCTGGCAATACCTTATGAACATGATCGGCTAAATAGACCACGCCAATGGGGAAAATGGGATTGCAGGGCAAGCGCACGTAGAGCAGTCGCTCATGCCCTGACCATTCCTGGCCCATTGGTGCCATTGAGTGAGCTGCCGTTGGTTCAGTCGAAGATTGCAACTGGGATTGGGAAGAGAACACCATAGGTCGCCGCTCGGATAATACTGAGAGAAAAGTTATATATCTTCACGATACCACTGGATTCACGGTTTCGCATTATGGAGCGTCGCTTCAGTTGGCCTGTTCTGAGCCAAGTTCTGAGGTGGGGGCGATCGCACCAAAGCCTGCCATACTAGGAACGACATTGCCCGGACGTTGCCCGATGGTCAACTCTGCCCAAGTCCTCCTCTATCGTCCCCATTTATCATTCCTATTCCCAGCGAATTCTCTATGGATATCCAAACTGGCACCCTCTACCTTGTGGGCACTCCCATTGGCAACCTTGACGATATGACCTTTCGGGCGGTCCAAGTGCTCCAGTCAGTGAACCTAATCGCGGCTGAGGATACGCGCCACACGGGCAAGCTACTCAAACACTTTCAGATTGCCACCCCCCAGATGAGCTACCATACCCACAACCGCCGTCGCCGCATCCCTGAACTGTTGCAGCGCCTGGGGGAAGGGGAGGCGATCGCCCTAGTTACCGATGCGGGGATGCCGGGAATTTCTGATCCAGGGGAGGAACTGGTATCCGCTTGTTGCCAGGAAGGAATTATGGTGGTGCCCATTCCGGGACCAAGTGCGGGGGTCACGGCCCTGAGTGCATCGGGGTTAACCACCGAACGATTTGTGTTTGAAGGATTTCTCCCAGTAAAGGGACCAGAACGGCGCGATCGTCTCACCGCCCTCGCCACCGAACCTCGTACCATATTGTTGTACGAGTCGCCCCACCGCTTGCGCAAAACTTTGGCTGACTTGGCCCAAGCCTTGGGGGAGGCACACCCCATTGTGTTGGCACGAGAATTGACTAAACTGCATGAAGCCTTTTGGCGGGGGGCAATTGCTGAAGCAATTCGCTATTATGCTAATCATGATCCAAAGGGAGAGTTTACCCTAGTGGTGGCTGGGGTTTGCCCACGCCCACCGCAGTGGACGGAAGCGGACCTTAAAGCCGAATTGATGCGACAGATCCAACAGGGACAATCCCGTTCTCAGGCAAGCCGACAATTGGCCGCTGCCACCCACTTATCCCGCCGTGCCATCTACCAATTGGCCCTGACCCTCCCCGATGTCGGGGAACTTCCTGCGGCTATCCCCAATCAGTCATTCGTCGATACACGAGATGAATCATGAGTCTAGACCTATGAAAATTGTCTTTTCAACTTGCCAACCACGGGTTTTCGCCATCATCTCCCTTGGCTTATCCCCACGATGGGTTAGCCTCCTCGTCAGCTCGTTGCTGCTCGTGAGTGGTTGCAATGCGTCGGGGGACAGGGGAACCGGCGCTTCGGCGAATCCAACCTCTGGCACGGCGGCTGAAACCGTTGCCTCTACCTCCCCCTCAGAGGTGACATCAACTGGGGCAGAGGACAGTGCTGAGACCGGAGATGGATCTGACACTCGCCCTACGGCTCCCGCGACTGATGGGACAACCCATGGCACTCCAGATGTGGAAGTGACAGCGGATAGTCGCTTAATTTCTGCCAGTGGCATTGGTCCTGCCCAACTGGGAATGACAGTGAGCACCCTCAAGCAAGTGTTGGGGGATAGGGTAGAGTTTAACTCCCAATCTCCGTTTCTCGCTGATTTTGATGCGATCGCTGTCCAACAGGCCGATGATACCCTATTTTACTTACTGTATTTGGCTGGCGACCCCCTGGGGGATGGAGATGTGATCCAGGGTATTTTGACCACAAATCCCCAATACCAGACCGTTGCAGGTGTGGGCGTGGGCACCCCGCTGCAAACCGCAGAAGCCGCCTATGGCAACGCAACCTTGTCCCACAGTGCAGACAATGAATCTCGTGAGTATGTCAGATTTGAGCAGCACCCCGCCACCAATATTTCATTTACCACCCAGCCCGTCGCCGTCGCTACAAACAGTGGTTCGCTGCCCTTGGCTGGAACCTATACCAACCCAGTCATTCAGTACAACGAAACGGAGGAATACCGGGCAGATGCGTCAATTGAAGCGGTCTTGCTGGTTTGTCTGTCCGTATCCTGTTCCCAAGGGCAAGAGTAGGAGCAAGGCATGAGATCCCTGATCAGCGGTATGATTGCTGTCATAATGGCAGGCTGGGTTGTGGCGATCGCCCTTCTCTCGGTTCAGAATGTTTTGATTCCTGACCCGACGGGCACCCCAACCCTCGTCACCCTCAAATTTCTGGGGCTAACGTCTGTGCCCCTTCCCTTCGGTCTAACCCTAGCTTTAAGCGCGGCCATCGGGATGGTGGGGGCGGCGATTCTGATGCCATTGTTGATGTCTACTCCCAGACAGCGGGATAAACAGCGAGGTGGGCGATCGCCCCGGTCCCGCCAACGCCGTCTTTAATCCAGAAGAGCGATCGCTCCCACTTTCATTCGCTCCCACTTTCATTCGTTGATGCTACTTCGCTGCGACCGTAGAGGGTGGATCTGGCACCCGGCCTCATGCCTACTCATCGTCATCACCGTAACCATAATCATCCGGCTCATCATCCATCAAAGCGTAGACCTGCCCCCCAAGGAGTAGGCGAGTGATGCCCTTGTCTAGCAAATAGGACGATGTTTTCCGTAAGACCTGAGAATCGGGAACCTTGACAATTCGTTGCGTCCGACGATTAACAAACCGCTTTGCGACCCGATGATTATCGAAGACTGGGAGGGTTTGCTCATTGATGTCGTCTGCGGGGACTTCCCCCAAATCGGAAAATGCCTTGAGGGGACGAGTGATTAACTCTGCGGCCTTGTCAATGATCAGGTAGCAAGTCCGAGGCAACTTAGCCTCAGAGAAAGGAAGAACCGATAGCCTATCTGCCTTGAGGGAGAATTCTAATCCCGCCCCGTCTAGATCCGAGAACGCTTCATCCTCAGCGATCGTATCGTCCTCATCATCCAGATCATCCTCTAAGTCGTCGTCTAGATCCTCTTCCTCTAGGTCGTCATCCTCTAAGTCTCCCAGATCCAGCACCTCGGACGAAATCTGATCACCCCAGCCCCCTGCCAGACTCTCTGGTTGGGGAGAGGACTGTTCTGCTTTGGTGTTGCTATTTTTCTTGAGGATGGGGGGAGCTGGTCCCACATCCGTGATCGAAAGCTGGAGCGTATCCGATGACGCTGCTACAGTTGGCTCATCTGGCTCAGCCCCAATCTCTGCTCCAGTGTGGGGATCAAGCTGTTCACCCTTATCATCTATGGGGAGAGCCCTAGGGGCTGATTGTGCGTCTTTGCTAGGTTCCTCAGGGCTGGATGGCTCAGGTTCTTTCGCTTGAGGCTTGCTACCCCCTCCCTTCTTCTGTTTGACAATCTCCTTGTACTGCTCACCCGATAAGGACTGCTTGAGAATGCGGCTAATCGTACTACTGCTGACTCCATACCGACTGGCTAGAGTCGCAGTTGACTCATCAGGTTGTTGGTACAGTTCAACAATGGTGCTTTTGTCAGAATCAGATAACTTAGGTGCCATGAGCTGTGGGAGTTAAGAGCGGGTATAGTTCACGTGTCAAGCGATCGCATGAGCAAGTGTAATCGAAGCTAGACCGATATGACCAGCGTATTGATGCTAAACTCCCCACAACTGTAACAATTGACAAGGTTTTATGCCTTGAACTTCACGTCACCGAGCCACTTAGGTAATTTCTGAGAAAGAATATACCACCGTAGGGTGCTGTTAGCGTCAGCGTAACGCACCGCAAATTGGTAATTTCATTGCAAAAAATCGCCTTAACGCTGGGAACACAGAAAATAGTGTGGCCAGCCCCTCATGGATGGGGTCTGTTTGAGCGGGACGCTTTCAGGCGGGAAACGCTTGACTTTGAACGAACTTTCCCCCAAACACTATATCGGTGGGATTCAGCAAGCAAAACACAGAGCTTGCCCTTATTATCAGCTAAATCACGCCATAGTGCTTTCGCTTTCGCCTCTTGCTCCAAGGGAAATGTGTAGAGGAGTCGAAACGGTTGTCCCTGGTAGGTGAGAATCGTAACGGGCTGCTTGTGCTTTGGGTGGGGGACGGATGAGATCTTAACCTCTTGGCGTTGCAGAATAAACATAGTCTTTTCGCTATAGGGCGGGAATGCTAGATTTTATCAACGCTATCGGATCTTGTTGCTGGCAAGGGGCAGTCACCAAACTACGCAAGATTTACAGCATTATAGATTATCCTATAGAGAAATAGGCTGGGAGGGGGACTAACCCTCCATTGAGATCGTTGTCGCTGAGATGGTTTCCTTGGCGGGATGAGATGTCAACGAGAGATCGGTTCAGTTGCGTCAGAACCCGTGGGATTGGACTCAGCGGCCTCAGAGTCAGCGGCCTCAGAGTCAGCGGCCTCAGAGTCAGCCACGTCAATCGGACAGGGGGTTCCCGCTGCTGTCGGGGTGAGGGTGACCTCCCAGCCGGGTAAGTCCCACCAAACTAGGCGATCGCCCGCTTCAATCCAGAAATCAAGCTGTTCAATTTCGCCTTCTGTCAGTGTGAGTTGAGGGAATTCAGGATAATTACTGTCATCGACCTGGGTATAAATTTGTCCAAAGAAGAGAATACTGCTCTTTAAGCCATCATCCACGCCAAGGGTTTCGGTGCCTGTTCCGGTAATGGCAGCGGCATCATAGCAGAAGTGGCCATCATAACTCATGCCTGCAAGGGAGCCTGCCGTCACATCAATCGTGAAGTCATAGACAACAGGTTGGGTTTCCGGGGGCTGGTGATCCAGAGCCATGGATCGAGGGGTAGCATTCATACACGGAACTGCAACAATCAAACTGACCACACCAACCGAGAAAAACTTTCGCATCACCAACACACTCATCGTTAATTGCTTGCTTGATTTCTGAATACCTCGAATATTAAAGATTATCTCCAAAATCCCTCGTTGGCCATGGGCTAGGCGATCGCCATCGCCTAGCCCATGGCTGAATCCTAGATAGGCTAACAGCATAGCAATTCCCAGTAGGATGAGATACTTCAGATCTCATCCTACTGGGAAGGCGTTTTGGACACCTGTAGATTAGTACAATTAATCTATTTTACCGTTGCTCGAATTGCTTCAGCGTCAATGGGTTTGAGCAAATAGAGCCTTAAGAGATCCACCACAATCCCTGCAATCAAGGGCAATTTGCGCCAGAACTTGACAAATTTAGGAGCATGACTCTCAGCAATTTCCTTCAGCTTCAGGTTGCGATCGGCGCAGTCATCCAGGCGCTTGAAGAACTCTGGGTGATCCACATCCAGGATGACGGGAAAGGCACGGGCAGAGGTGTCGTTGGTTTGCCGAATCACATCCGTGTCAAAGGCGGTGGCATCCAATCCCAGCATGTCATAAAACTGGGACCGTTCATGCACGGTCAAGCTGTGGGTGGCAAATACGGAAAGGAGGAAGAATCGGCTCCACAGGCGAGACTGCCAGGTTTTCCACATTTGAGGCTGCGATCGCAACATTGCTTTGAAAATATCGCCATGACGGTTTTCGTCCTGACACCAGGGTTCAAAATAGTTGAACAATGGATAAAAACGGTTGTCGGGATGTTGCTCCAAATGCTGGTGAATGAGGATATAGCGCCAGTAGCCAATTTTTTCCGAGAGGTATACCGCGTAAATAATCCACTCCACCGGAAAGAAGGTGTAGGAACGATTTTTGGTGAGTTTACCGAGGTTGAGCGATCGCCCAAAATCCGCCAGGGCCTTATTCAGAAATCCGGCATGACGGGCCTCATCCCGCGCCATCAGCGCGAAAATATCCGCCAAAATCGTGCTGCGGCCTTTTAACTTGCGGGACAATTCCTTAAACAAGAGAAACCCAGAAAACTCCGAAACGCAAGATCGCTCCAAATAATCGATAAACGCTTGACGGTCTTCCCCTTGAATGTGATCCCAGGTTTGCTCAAAATTTTCATTCCGCACAAAATGGTGGCGATTATAGTCCGCCTGCATTTCCGCCAACATGGTTTTAAGGTCGGCTTCCCCTGCCGACAGATCCATCTCCGCCGCCTTTTCAAAATCAGTCGTGTAAAACCGGGGTGTTAAAAGATTTTCTTCAATTTCAGACGTTTGCACCGCTGCCCCATGAACTGCTGCAGTACTGACCATACGGGTTCGCTCCAAAAATTCATCAATCACTGAATAGCTATAGATAGGATAGTATGAATCGTCACGTTTATATCGACTGTTATCTTTATTTAATCTATGGGGCGATGGTTCTAGGATGCAATGGAGAACAAAAGTAGAAAAATATTTGAAAAACTCTACCTGGCTCTACTTTTCTAAGTGATGGGGTGAGGAACTACTGGTGGGCAGAGATGCAAATATAAAGTTTTGAAAATAAAATCACTTTGAGTAATAAATCGCTATATGGTAATCGATAGTGAATTTTGTCGTTGAATCCAATTTATCTATCCTATGAGTGTTCAAGTTACGCCACCCCAGTCCGGAACTACTGTCGCGCCTTCAGCGGTAGGCGCAGCAATCATGCCTCCTGCTGATTCCCGGCAGCGGTTCAAGCAATTTGTTCAGACCCTTCAAGACAATATTTGTGATGGATTAGAAGCCCTCGACGGTGAGGCCAAGTTCCAAGAAGATAACTGGCAACGGCAAGAGGGAGGAGGGGGCCGCACCCGGGTGATCCGTGATGGCGGCGTATTTGAGCAGGGCGGAGTCAACTTTTCGGAAGTGTGGGGCGATACGCTTCCTCCCGCCATTCTTTCCCAACGTCCTGAAGCCGCAGGCCATGGGTTTTATGCTACAGGCACTTCAATGGTGTTGCATCCCCGTAATCCTTACATCCCCACAGTTCACCTCAACTATCGCTATTTTGAGGCGGGTCCAGTGTGGTGGTTTGGGGGCGGCGTGGATTTAACGCCCTACTATCCGTTCAAAGAGGATGTCCTCCATTTTCACTCCACGATTAAGCAAGCCTGTGATGCCCATCATCCAGAGTTTTATCCTGCCTTCAAGCGCTGGTGTGACGAGTATTTCTACTTGAAGCATCGTCAGGAAACCAGAGGCGTGGGGGGAATTTTCTTCGACTATTTGGACTATCGCGGCAAGCTCTACTCTGGCCCAGATATGCAGGGTGAAGCAGCCCGCTATAGCCAATCAGTTGGCCCCGTTAGTCGTAATTGGGAAGAGATGTTTGCTTTTGCCCAAGCCTGTGGCAATTCTTTCTTGCCTGCTTATGTGCCCATTGCCGAGAAACATAAGGACCGGGAGTATGGCGATCGCCAGCGCAATTTCCAACTTTATCGTCGGGGTCGTTACGTTGAGTTCAACCTGGTTTACGACCGAGGCACGGTTTTCGGGTTGCAAACGAATGGCCGCACCGAGTCGATCTTGATGTCCTTGCCACCACTGACCCGCTGGGAGTATGGCTACAGCCCTGAACCGGGCACTCCTGAAGCTGAGTTATATGATACCTATCTCAAGCCTCAAGATTGGTTGGGCTAAATTGGCCCAATTCGTTGAGCTAGATTGGTCCGCAGATGACATGATGGGGAGTTCCCCAACATAACCATGCACTGGAGGAAGTGCAAGATTCATATTGTCCCGCCCTCAATTAGGGGTAGTTGGGGGTGGACTGAATCTTCACTTCCTTTTTTTGTGATCTTTTTTAACGTGAGTTCGACAGGACATCATTTGGCCCCCATCCCCTAACCCCTTGCCCCCAAAATGGGGGAAGGGGAACCCAACCCTAACGAGTTTCTAGGCGTTTCTCCCCTCTCCCGTTGTGGGAGAGGGGCCGGGGGTGAGGGCGGATCGCCTGCATCGAACTCACGTTTTTTTAGGGTCTGCGATCGCTCCCAATGCCTTCATCGGAATGTCTTCATCGGAATGTCTTCATCGGACATCAATCAACTCGCGCGACCGACCGCTAGGCGACCGACCTTACACGTCACCTAGCCTCTGGATTTGGCAAGTACTCTCATACAGATTTAGGACGATACAGATTTAGGATTATTCTGCCTCAGTGAAACAGCTACTGGGGTTTTCTGGTTCTGAAAAGAAGGAGAGATCAGGCAGGAACGTCAGGGTTCCTGTGCTGGTAGTGTTGCTGGTCAAAATCGCCGTATCAGTCAACCCCGCAACCTGGAACAGTCCCTGGCTCAATCCTGTACTATTGTTGTCTAAAATAATTGATCCGAGGGTCGTCGCATTGTTGTTAAACACGTAAGCACAGATGGCCACAGAGTTCGTACTGGATGTCACTTCTAGTTCCGCGAGTCCGTTAGCTGTTGCTGTATTCTCTAGGTCATTGTCTTGAATGTCAGCCAGCATTGTGGAGAAATCGTTGGCATTAATGTCAATCCCTTGGCCATTGTTCCCCGTGATCGTGTTCTCGGAAATCCCCTCTGAATCGTTGTCAGAATCGGTGACAAACTCAAGGAAGGCAAGGTTATTCGCCACAGCCTGAATTCCATCCCCAGCATTCCCGACAATATTATTGCCACGGATGCCCAATTCCTGGGTTGACTGTTCGTTGACAACGATATCGATGCCTGCGCCGTTATTTCTGGCAATCCGGCTATCAAAGATAAAGATTTCTTGGGCGATCGCCAGTTGCTCATCTTCCGTGCCCCCAATAATGCGAATGCCAGCATTCCCACTATCCGTCACACGACCATCTTGGAAGGTCACTTCTTGGAGCGCTCCATCTTGAGCCTCAATCCAAAGCCCTTCTGCACCGCTGTTATCAATAGAGGTGTTGTCCGTAATGAGGATGTTTTGGCTGTTGCCGCGCCCACTGGCGGTCAGCAGCAACCCTTGTTCTGAGCTAGTGCTGATGGTGGCAGCCTCTATCTCCACAAATTGGGATGCAGTCCCCGTTTCAACATCGGCCGCATTGACTTCAAAGCCGACGCGGGCATTGCGAATCGTTTGCTCACGGGCCACCACTTCTACGGTGGTTGAGGCGTTGTTGATGAAGATTCCTTGCCCAGAGCCAGCGCCACCATTAATATTGGCAATGTCATTGTCGAATAGGAAGACCTGCCCTTCCACCTCGTCTAGGAAAATCCCCCGCTCTCCAGCATTGACAATAAAAGAATCGCGGATTTCTACGTTGGTCGCGCCTCTCGCCAGGATGGCATTCCTGGCCGCATCTTCGATGCGGAACCCGGATAGAACCGTGTTGCTGTTCATCACAATCAAGTTATTGGCTCCAGAGTCTACCAGTGGGAAATCCCCATCTCCAGAACCAGGTAGAGTGACCACAATGCCACTTTCCTCCCCAGCAATGATATTGAAATTGTTTTCGGGAGAGAAGGGTAAACGCCCTGCAACCACTGGAAAGGTGCTGAAGGAATCGTTGCTGCCGTTGAGCAATTGGATTGGGCCTTGGGACAACACCCGCACCCCAGCGGGAATTTCAAAGGCGTTGATGTCTACGCTGGTACTGGCATCCACATAAATGATCTGGTTTTCGGCTAGTTCCGAGTTTTGAACGCCAGAATTGGCTTCTGCGTTGGCGATCGCATCATCAATATTGTTATAGGGATTCTCAAATGTCCCATCCCCGTTAGTGTTCGCTCCCAGAGACACATGGATAAAGCGATAGGCGCCTGGATTGTCATCCCTGCCATTTTGGGGATTGTATAAGGGTTCTCTCACCTCAGTGATCGTGGTGTCCACGTCGGTGTTCGTAGCCACAGCAATGGTGGAGTTACGACGAATGGGTTCTCCTAGCCGTTCCACCACTTCAAACTCTTCTTCAAAATCATCCAGTACGTCATCTTTGGGACGTACCCGGATAAAGTTCACCGTGATCGAGGCCAGAACATTGGTGCCAAAAATCTGATCATCCTGCACTGCAATTCCCATCACGACCTGCTCAATGGGCCGCAGTTCCAAGCCCAAGCGCCAGCCCAAGTCATCCTCAATCCCTGGACCCCCGAGATAGTACAACGAGGCTAGGGCACGGAGATCCCCATGTTCATCGTTCCAGTCGGCCAGTTCCACGGTGGTGCCGATGTCGAATCCGCCCAGGGAGACGTTTTCCCGAAAAATCCGGGTTTCAGATTGGCGCTCTGATAGAACCAGCAGATTCTCTTCAAACGTGGTAGAAGACGTGAGGCCACCGCTGCTGAATACCGTCTCTTCGAGGGTGGCATTGCGATCGCCCAAAGGAATATACCCATTGAGATGCACATCCCAGATATCCCCCAGGGTTTCCATCCCCAGCCCTAATTGGTTGAACGTTCGATTCTCCGTTTCGCGGATATCCCAGGCGACATATCCGGCCCAGAGGCGATCGGTATCGTTGTCATAGTCACGATGGCCAATCAAGACCGTACCACCCAAATTCCCTTTGTTATCCACATTGAACCGAGGTTCGGCAAAGGTAATATTTTCTCCTGCTCGCTGTCGTAAAGGAATCCAGCCCTCCAATCGGGTGACTCCATTGGTATAGGCCCCGCTGGAGGTATGGCCAGCACTAAACCGAGGCTGGATGCGAAGGTTCAGATCTGGAGTATGGGCATTGATAAATTCATCCCAGCGAGCATCCGCCAACGTTAACCTAGAATTCGTTGCGCTTGCATTTGCCGTTGCGTTTGCTGTTGGGGGAGCGTTTGCGGTCGTATTGGCCGTTATACTCGCAACTGCGTTTATGTTTTGGGCATTCGCGACAAGCGGACTGAATTGGGGTTGAATAATTGCGGCACCGGGTTCTGAAATCGTAAGCGAGGGAGATAGGGAGCCATCCGCGCTGAGAATGTCATCAATGGATAAAACATCCCTTGAGATCGGGTTAAGGCTCTCATTTATGGGTGAGACCTCACTGGATGCGGCAACGGATGGCTCCGGTTGCGGCACCAACCCATCATTGAGAATCTCATCAATGGATAATGTCTCAGTAGAACCAATGGACAAGCTATTAGTTGAATTCGCGTTGAGTGTCTCGTCCACAAAGACTCGATCAAAAAATGTTCGATCAAGAGTTATATCGCTGGATGCCGCAACATATGGCTCAGTTCGCTGCCCAAAATCATTGGTTCGTTCAGCAACTCCTGGGTGGGCGAAGGAGAACTCCATCGCCTCAACCGGGTTTATGCTCAGCCACAGCCCAGAGCTGATCCCCGTGGTTAGTAATGTGGCGACGAAAATTGAAGAACGCATACAGCACCTCGCATCCAGCATCATCGGTAGTAGAGTGATCAACGCACCTTAATATAGTAAAAGGCTAGCCATACGGTATAACGAACACGCAGCTTTTGGAACACTTTTAACTATCGTCCCAAGCCAGCATTGAAATTTGTGGGTGTGTCCTCACCGCTAAAATGCCTGATTCCCTGAAGGTCTCTCGCATTTTATGGGGTAGAGGAATCAAAACTATTTTGCTGTAATACTATGTGATGTTTCTGGATCAAGAAATTAAGGCTATTTGAGGTTAGTGGGTAGCCGAGTTTGTCCAAATTTGCTCGATGCGGGTGGCGATCGCCCCCAACTGCTGCCTCATATCTTCAGGATGCTCTTGCCCGCCGTCATGGGGAATAATGGCGGTCACGTGGCCCATTTTCCGCCCCGGTCGGCATACTGATTTCCCATACCAATACACCTGGGTATGGGGCAGGGCTGCAAGTTGTTCTCGTTGAGTTTGATAGTCTTGTTCTGACTCTTCGTAGCCCAACAGATTCACCATCACTGCTGCGGCACACGTTGGCGACGCGGGACCAAGGGGTTGCCCAGATACGGCCCGGAGTTGTTGCTCAAATTGCGAGGTGGCACAGGCATCAATGGTGTAGTGGCCGGAGTTGTGGGTCCGGGGTGCGACTTCATTCACCAGAACTCGGCCATCGGTTGTCAGGAAAAATTCGATCCCAAGAATTCCTACAAAGTCTAAATGGGTGAGGAGGGTGTGGGCGATCGCTTCCACCTGCTGCTGGACGACCTGATCCCACTGGGACACCATCAGCACCCGCCGACAGACCTGCTGTTCCTGCTGGGTTTCAACAACGGGATAGACAACGATGTTGCCTTGGGGCGATCGCGCTGCCATCACCGCCAACTCCCGTTCAAAGGGGACAAATTCTTCCACCAGCCAAGGCGTATCGGGTTCACGGGTCACAATTGCTGTCAACTCCGTTGCCGTCTTGACAATATAGGTGCCCTTGCCGTCATAACCATGCCGTCGTGCCTTCAGCACAACCGGAAAATCGGTCCACGCTGACCTCTGTCCTGACGGTGGCCCTGAAGGCTGTTCTGAATTCAGAGCTGAATTCAGAACAGCCAGTACATCAACCACATTCAGCCCTGTTTCCCACACGACAAATGCGGGGGTGGGAATACCTAGATCTTGGAAACATTGCCGCTGATGGGACTTATCAAGTAACGGTTGCAGGGACTGAATTTGGGGATAGAACTGGATTCCCTGTTGAGCGAGAGCCGCTAACGGTTGCAGATCGACAAACTCATTTTCAAAGGTCATCACGTCACACTGTTGGGCCAAGGTTGCGGTAGCATCAGCATCATCAATTGGGGCAAGAATCAAGTTTTGGGGCGCAACTACGCTCCCGATTGGGTCGGCTAGGGCAGGAGTCTGGACCCATAGCTCGATCCCCAAGGCCTGGGCGGCTGGAGCCATCATCCAAGCTAGTTGTCCACCGCCAATTACCCCCACTCGCACCATTGCCACATCTCCTCCAAACAACAAACGGTATTGTAATCTACCGAGTTAGAGAGGTAGTCTACAATACCGCCTTTTGCTATTCAAGCCGCAGATGTTTAGGTCGCAGCTATTCAAGTTACAGAATTTTAAAGGCTCACCGCAACGCCGTCTTACCTCAGC
>JBFRWC010000260.1:0-7693 GCA_051439365.1 Leptolyngbyaceae cyanobacterium | reverse complement strand
GTACTACCTGCTGCCGCTGGGTTGTGCGTTACTCTCATGGCGATATTTGTTTCCAGCGCAATCGCTCCCCTCCTATGGTTTCAGCATTTACTGCATTTGGATTAACTTTGCGATCAATTGGTTATTGCCTGTGGCTCAAGTGGGTGGGGAAATCGCCCGGATACGGCTGTTGCTCAAGCGCAAGTTTCCAACGGGGGACGCGATCGCCAGCATTATCGGTGATCAAACTCTACAACTGGTGTCCCAAGCCCTTTATGCCCTACTGGGTATTCTGCTATTGGGTTTTATCCAACTGAATACAAGCTCAGAAACGGGGGTAACGGCTCTACAGCTATGGCTACGCTTGGGTTTCAGTCTATTGATTTTGATTGGTATCTCTGCCGGATTTTACTGGGTTCAACATCGGGGTCTATTCAACCTACTATCGAGGATTGCTCACAAATTTCCTAAACTGATCCCTGATGTCCAGGATGCCGCCACCCAAATCGATCAGTCTGTGGTGGCCATGTATGGCCGACGCGATCGCCTCCTAATAGCCTGCCTGTGGCGATGTGGGTTCCGGCTATTGGCAGCGGGGGAAACCTGGCTAGCCCTGAAGTTTTTGGGTCAGCCGGTTGGTATTCTAGAGGCCATCGCCTTAGAGAGCTTGGGACAGGCTATTCGTTCTGCAGCCTTCCTGATTCCCGGGGGATTAGGCGCACAGGAGGTTGGCCTGATGGGGGTTGGTGCAGTGTTGGGTATTCCCACCCCCATTGGTTTAAGCCTTTCCATCTGTAAGCGCATTCGGGAATTAGTCATCGGCATTCCAGGTTTGATCGCGCTGCAAGTCGAAGAAGGCCATGTTTTATTCACCAACACCAAACGGTAAAACTTATAAAATTTTCCCAAAATGAAACTAGCCCTAGCCTACACTTGGGTAAATTAGCTAGCGATCAAAAGACTATGGACTTAAAACTGTCTGGTGATACGTTCACGATTACGCTGGGTGGTTGGGAACAACTGTGGGCAGCCCATCTTGGCAAAACCATTTACATTCCCTTGAAACACATTGTTCAGGTTGACACTGGCAAACCTGAAGGAATTTGGGAAGGGATTCGTGCTCCAGGCACCTTTGTTCCTGGGGTGATTCGGGCAGGTACCTACTATACGCAGCGTGGCCGTGAGTTTTGGTATGTCACCCGTCAAACGGATCAGTGGGATGATGTAACCGTTCTACGGTTACATCTATCTCCCGATGAATATTACAAGCGCATTGTACTGGCAGTGCCTGATGGTCATGCATGGGGCGATCGCCTCCAAACTGCCCTATCAGTTCAGAACAACAACAGTAATAATGGTTATACCTGAGGGTCTAGCCCAGTCCACAAAATGTCCGCGATCAATGCATTGGATCAAGGCATTGAGTAGATTGGAGAGAAAATTAATCCAAACGTTAGTATTGAACCAGCCATCAACAGCAGCCATCCCCACGTAGAATACAAACAGTTCATCGATCGGTTCACAACACCGCCTGAGCACATCAGCTTCATTGTCTAAGGGTTTATTTCTACCCCTGTCCCTATGGTTTCCATTGCCCGCAAAAATTTGTTTGAGGACATTCCTCGGTTTCTAGTGGCGCAAGCAGGCATCATGTTTGCGGTTAGTCTAGTTACTATCCAGCTTGGCATTTTGAATGGCTTTACCCGTTCAACCGCCCAGCTCATTGATAATTCTGAAGCCGATTTATGGGTAGCGGCGCAAGAAATGGTCAATTTTGAGTTGACCCAACCCCTAACTCTAGAAGCAGTGATTACTGCGTCAGAAATTGAAGGCGTTGTCCGAGCAGAGGCACTGATGCTATCGGGAGGGCGATGGCGGAGTAACGATGGAAAAATTGGCCGAGTCCGCCTCATTGGGTTTGATCCCAACAGCCAATTGTTTTCCCCTGGGGAAATTGTAGAAGGTCGATTTCAGGATATAGAGCAGCCCTTTAGCGTTATGACTGATGTGACCAACCTTGGCTCATTACGTTTGGATGGGATCGGGGGAACCGCTGAAATCAATTCAGCCCCAACTACGGTAGTTGGGCTGACCAAAGGCACCCAGTCAATTGTGTCCAGTACCACCATGTTCACCTCCCTGGAAAATACTAAAGCCTACGCCACGGCAGGTCTAACCTCCAGAGTATTTTGTGACGTGGGTGGATTGGATGGATTGGACTGCACCACCACCTATGAACGGGCAGAGGCGGATGCCCCAGTTCAGCAGCCACAGGCGTTAACCATTGCTGATCCCATTACTTATGTGCTGATTGACGCCGCAGCCAGTCAAGATTTGGAGGACTTGAAACAACGGTTGGAAGCGGCCATTCCAGATGTCAAAGCCCACACCCGTGAAGAAATGGCTACAATCACCCGTGATTACTGGCGGCTGCGAACGGGGATTGGCTTTATTTTGGGACTCGGTGCTACGGTCGGCATGATCGTAGGCATGGTGATTGTGGGCCAAATTTTGTATTCTTCAGTGTCAGACCACATTCGGGAGTATGGCACCCTCAAGGCAATGGGGGCATCCGATCGGATGATTTACAGCATTATTGTGGAGCAGGCATTGTGGATGGCTGTACTGGGCTACATTCCTAGCATGGGGTTGTGTCTCGGCTTAGGGGCATGGACCGTATCCACCCAAGGGATTTTGATTTTGATTACGCCCCTGATGGGAGTCAGCATTTTTGGCATTACCGTACTTATGTGCGTAGGTTCAGCGCTGTTTGCTATCCAGAAAGTAACCCATGTGGACCCAGCGATCGTGTTCAAGGCTTAATAGCAGAAATTGGAGAACTCAAATGGCAAGGGACAGCGGATTACGAGGTGTGCACCAAAGTCACCATAGAAGTGATCGAGGCGATGGTGGATAAAGGATGAGCCGTTTAGCTTAAGATTGTCGCGCCAAGGGTGCCTGGGTGATGCCCATGCGTTCGAGGGCGATCGCTACCGTAAATAGAGACTGTTCATCATAGGGACGGGCGATTAGCTGCACTCCTACAGGAAGTTCTCCTGGTAAATGAATGGGAACGGATAGGACGGGTAGACCGATAAATGAGAGGGGTTGGGTATAGAACCCAAGGTGGGGACGTAGCAGCACTGTTTCACCGTCAAATTCCATCGTTGTCTGTTCAATCGGAGGAGCCGGACACGGGGTTGTGGGGGCAAGGATCAGGTCTACGGTTTGGAACAGCTCACGAATCTGGTCCCGGTACCAGCGACGGAAACGTTGGGCATGGAGAACCCAACTAGCGGGAATTAAGGCCCCTGCCAGAAAGCGATCGCGGGTGGCAGGGTCGAACTCCTGCAAGCGGTTTTGTAACCGGGGGAGGTGGAGCTGACTTCCTTCGCTGGCGGTAATTAGATAGGCCGCAGCCCGCGCCCGTGCTGCTTCGGGCAAAGTAACGGTACGAGTAGCCTTCAGCGCTGTAGCCACCATGTCCAAGGTCTGGGCAACGGTGGGAGCCATCCCTTTGGCAAAATGATCAGTGGCGATCGCAACCCTCAAGTCGCCGACGTTGCCGGATAAATCGGGGGTGATGGGAGGGCGATCGCTGCAAATTGGATCACGATCATCGGAGCCTTGCAGTACCTGAAATGTCTGGGCAATATCCGTCACCGAGCGACCAAAAGGGCCAATATGATCGAGACTGCTGGAAAATAAAAAGGCTCCAGCCCTGGATAAGCGACCATAGGTGGGCTTCAACCCATAAACACCACAAAAAGAGGCTGGGACGCGGATTGACCCATTGGTATCCGAGCCTAACGTTAATGGCACTAGTCCAGACGCCACCGCCGCCGCCGACCCACCGGAGGATCCGCCAGAGATTCGGGTGCGATCGTGAGGATTAGGAGTGGTTCCATAGTGATCGTTGACGGTGACGAACCCATAGGCATATTCATCCATATTGAGGGCTCCAACCAAAATCGCCCCTGCGGCTTTGAGCCGAGCCACGGCTGTTGCATCTTGGGTGGCAGGAGGATTGGACTGGTTAATCGTAGACCCGGCTAGAGTCACCGTACCTTCGATATCGAAGAGATTTTTCACCGCAAAGGGCACTCCTGCCAGGGAACCCAGGGGGACTCCGGCGGATCGCTGGCGGTCAAGTTCTGCTGCTGTGTCCAAGGCCGATGTCGATAGGACCGTGGTAAAGCAGTTCAGTTCTTCATTTCTGGTTTGAATATCCTCCAGGGTGGCGGAGACAATCTCTTGGGCAGTGATGTCCCCTTGGTGAAATTGGGCAGTAAGTTCTGTGGCGGTTAATTGATGGGGAAATAGGGGCATGGCTCAACTGCTCATGGTTCAAACGTTGGGGCTGACTCTAGGGTATCAGGGAGGGGAAAGTCTAGGACAAATTTGGCGATCGCATGAATTCGCTCAAAGTTGTCCACCACACCTGGCATCTGTTCTGGCGGAATATCTAATTGGTGCAATTGGGCCGCCTGATGAACATAGGTTTCAGCATCAAACGGCTGGGTATTGGCGATTGTACGCTGTTCCGATTGATTTTGCATAGAAAAAGATTGGGTAGTTACTGAATTAGCTGAGCGAAGCCGAAGCCAACACTGCTTACACAAAATTCTGATCACTCTCTAAAAAACACTGCCAAGAGTCCTCTTCCTTCCGATTACTACCCCTGGTGCTTTGACCTTAAATTCATCGTGCTTACCTCCAAGCCCTGATGAAAAAATGACATCATAAGATCCTTCTTCTTTCATATCTCGCTTTACGATGTTGAAGCCACGTTGAAAGGTTAGAAAATCACCTAGTTCTACTTCCTGCCACTCACTCATAGCTCAAACCCCACCTTCGCCAACTGTGATTTAATCTCTTTAACAAATATCTGTGCCTGGGCGAAAAGATGCGCTGCGAGTTCCTGATCAGGCATCAGCATCTCTCCATAATCACTTGCTTGTCGTTCATCAAAGGCTCGATGTAAGCTACGGGACAATTCTTTTGCAAAAATACCTGGCTTCACAAACTCACGATCAAACAAACTGATCACCCCACTATGCTTTGAGGTTCCCAACCTCCGCGTGGCCAACAACCCTGAAACCGCATAGAACATTGCATAATATGAACGATTTATGCTACCTCGAAACGCCGCTTGAGCCAGTAGAATGTCTGCCTCTCTCAACGTCTCTTCTGCTATCGTCAGCCGATTTTGCACCAAGAGTTGCAACTGGCGATGATCGCTCATAGGGCAGTACCTTCCTCTAATACCTTGGCCAAAAGAGGACTAGCTCCCACTGCCCCTTCCCGAATCTGTGCTTCTGTGACAACAAAGGTTGAGATGACGCGATCGTACTCAAAGCCAACTTCCCAAGCCAGATCATGAATTTGTTCACGGAGAGGGCGATCGAGCGTTTCGAGGCGAATAAACACATCTAGATCGGAATCTTCCTTAGCCTCTCCCCGTGCCCGTGAGCCAAATACTCGTAAATCCAAAATGGGGACGATGCTCTCTAGGCGCGATCGCAATTCTAATGCGGCCTTTTGATCGATCGGATCGATTGCTTGTATTGTTTCAAGTGGCTTCATGTGAAAAACGTCTTTCTAGCTATCGGGTAACAATTTTGAAAAAATCCGCAATAATTTGGTCATTATGAACTTGTGGGTATAGTCCTGAATCAGCGTTGCACATTCCAAAATATGCTCCAGGTAAACCCGATCATCCTGAACAGTCATAACCGTTGAGCCTCCGCCAACACCCGTTCACGAATCAGTGGGCTAATTCCCTTCTCTGTTAACACATCAACCTTCCGCCCCAAAAGGTCTTGTAAATCCATCAATAGCCCCCCTGGAAACCAAGGTGTGACCTGCTCTGGATCATAGTCAATCAAAAAATCGATATCACTCTCTTGGGTGTTTTCCTCCCGCACCACCGAACCAAATACCCGTACATTGTAAGCTCCATGCTTTGCGGCAATGTCTAAGATTTGCGATCGCTGCTCCCGTAGCGTTGCCAAAATAGCCATTATGTTCGCCCCTCATCCGATAGCAAATACGCTTTAACACTCTCAAAATTTCCTTGCTGCGCGGTTCCATTCTCCACTGATTGGAACACCTCCTGAGCATTTGCGGCAATCTCAGCTCGTCGTGCTTCAATCCGCCGCTTATGGATTAACTCAAACAACAAATCTTGATCGTCGGTTGATAGTTGCTCGATCGATTCAATAATTTCTTGAAATGTCATGGTTCCACCTCCACATCAAATCCTACCGTCGCCAACTGTGCCTTAATCTTCTGGTTCAGCGTCTCCGCCTTCTGCCTCTATGCTGCTATTCCCTCTTTATTCTTTCACCAAAGCATCCGCCAATTTCCCTACAATTCCAGCCTTGTCCAGTTGTCCTTGCACAACCTGCATTACCAAACTAAAAGCCGCATCATCCGCCAGTGCCAGACGATAACCATTTACTCGCAAAAACGTATCCATCACCGCAAACGCTGTGCGCTTGTTGCCATCCACAAATGGATGATTCATCGCCAAATGGTACAGATACGCCGCCGCTTGCTCAGGAATCGTCGGATGTAGTAGCTGTTGTCCAAACGTCGCCTGGGGTTGTGCTAATGCAGACGATAGCAACCCATCATCTCGGAGACCTGGCGTGCCACCAAAGCTAGCAATTTGGTCATCATGAATCATCAGTACCTCCTCACAGGTCAGAAACTTAGGCATCAGCAAGACGGCGATAGACATCCTGCCGTTCTTGTTTAGAATCCCGGTAAGCTTGCCAAACCGGATTGGTTGTCGTGCGGCGTTTCAACTGCTCGGTAGCGTAGCTGATGACCTCTAACTGCTCCTCAGCACTCAACTGCTCAATGTCATTCAAAACTTTTTGTAACTTTGGACTCATCACTTTGTCACCCGCGATTCTTGTCTCTGTACTCATCGTTCAAACTTCGCGATGGCGCAACGCCACTCCGATAGGAGTATCGCCAACTGTTTCATTATTCCTCTTTCTCCTCCAAACTCCTTAAAATTTGCTGCAATGTCGTCTTTAAAATAGGCAAATCTAACTGAGTTGTTTGCCACACTGTCCCCACATCCACCCGAAAATATTCATGAATCACCGCATTCCTCATTCCCCGAATCTGATGCCACGGGGTCGCTGGGTCTGCCGCCTCTAGTTCATCAATAGCACTCGCGATCGCTTCCCCAATCACCGCCAGACTGTATAGCACCGCCCGCAATGCCTGCTGATTATGCACAAATTCCTCCGCCGTTAAACCAGCGACAGTTTCTTCCACCACCACAATCTCAGCCAGCATATCTTGCACCCGCAGTTTAAACTCCCTAGATGGCACGAATCGCCTCCTTTAACACAGTTTCCCGCAGGTGAGGTCGAAGTGAATTTGGCGTACCCACATCCACCGAACAGCCCAGAAGCTCCTCTAAATAAGCCTTCAGTCCTAGCAGAGTAAACAACCCCACTGGACGGTTAAACTCCACCAAAAAATCCACATCACTATCTGGGGTCGCTTCATCCCTTGCTACCGAGCCAAACAGAAATAAGGCTTTGACAGCAAACTCATCGAGGCGATCCTTATGGGCATTTAACGTATCTAGAACCTGTTGCTTGTCCATCAGTCCGCCCCCTCTCAGTCAAAACCCACCTTAGCCAATTGGATTTTAATCTCCTGGTCTAACTCTGAGGCTTCTTTCATC
>JBFRWC010000259.1:0-5046 GCA_051439365.1 Leptolyngbyaceae cyanobacterium | reverse complement strand
GGGTTAACCACTAGCTGACCAGTCATGCAAAAAGAAAGTTGAGAACATTCCCCATTGTATGACACTGGCTTCAGGGATATTCAAAGTTAAAATGGTAATGAGGCTAGGAAACAAGCCATCACGGCATTTCTGACATGCGGTGGATGGATCATTTGTCTGGGGTTGAGCACTACTGGCTGTAGCAAGTTTGTGTGTGTCGGCACTATTGCTCCTAGGTTGGGTCGCCCCATGATTCTATGTCTGTCGCCTGTCTATCCAGTTCATAGTAGGCTCATGGATCATAAACTCATCAGCATTGGTTTTGGCAATATTGTGGCAGCAGCCCGTATTGTCGCTATTGTCAGTCCAGACTCGGCTCCGATTAAACGGATTATTGCTGATGCTAAAGAAAGGGGAGAACTGATTGACGCCACCTATGGACGCAGAACTCGATCGGTTATTGTCATGGATTCGGGGCATATTATCCTGGCGGCGATTCAGCCGGAAACGATTTCTAATCGATTTGCGAGTGAGCGCGATGGCCTTGGCGATCGCTAACCCTAAACCCCAGCCCCATAATTTTAAGTAGAAGTCCTCTGATACACTAAACAGAATTAACGAGTAGGAAAGCCTGTCATGAACACTGGTGGAACGTATCCTGGAAAATTAGTTGTCTTAACTGGCCCCAGCGGTGTGGGCAAGGGTACTCTACTCAAGCGACTGCTCAAGCAACGTCCCGAACTATGTTTATCCATTTCTGCTACCACCCGATCGCCCCGTCCCGGCGAAATAGATGGAGAACACTACATGTTCATCAGCCGTGATGAATTTATCCAAATGCGTGATCGGGGTGAGCTCTTAGAATGGGCAGAATTTGCTGGAAACTTCTACGGTACGCCTAAACAGCCAGTGGTTGACCATATCGCTAAAGGTGAGTCAGTAGTTTTAGAAATTGAGTTGGTTGGTGCGCGTCAAATCCGCCAAGTTTTTCCAGAAGCGATTCAAGTCTTCATTTTGCCACCGTCTTTAGAAGAATTAGAGCGTCGCCTCCGCGAACGGGGTCATGATTCAGAAGAATCCATTGTCAATCGCCTAAAGCGAGCGGCGGTTGAAATCGAAGCAGCACCAGAATTTGATGTGCAGGTGCTTAATGATGATCTTGACGCGGCCCTAGCGACGGTCGAATCCACTTTGTTTTCTGGTTCCTTTCTATTGTCATCAGTGACTAAACCACTGGAATCCCTACCTATTGGTTAAGTATCTCCATTTTGCATCAACTACCCGTGAACCCATCTTCCCCGACCTACTACAGCATATTAGATGTGTCACCTACTGCTGATAGGGCTGAAATTCGTCGGGCTTACCTACGACTAGCACGAAAATACCATCCTGATGTAAATCCAGGCGATCGCGTTGCTCTTGAACGCCTTAAGCAAATTAATGAAGCCTATGAGGTGCTGAGTGTTCCTGAGTCCCGATCGCAATATGACCAATCGATTGGGTTGTCTACCCCATCTAATGCCGCATACCAACCCGCATACACGGCAGCAGGTTGGTATCAGCGGGGGCTGCAACTATCCCTGCGCAAGCGCTATCAAGAGGCCATCGAGTGCTACGATCGAGCGCTGGCGATCAATCTAGAGTTTGTTAAGGCATACAACCAACGGGGATTTAGCTACTACAAGCTGGGTAAATCAGTTGAAGCGTTAGCCGACTATAACCAGGCTCTTACCATTGATAACCAACACGCGACATCGTATTACTACCGAGGTTTAACTCGCTTTCAGTTGGGCTATAGCCAAGGGGCGATCGCTGACTTTGACCGAGCGATCGCCATTGACCCCGATCACGGTCAGGCTTACTACCACCGTGCCATCAGTCACAGAGACTTAAAGGAATATCACGCTGCTCGAAAGGATTTTATCGGAGCCGAGCAGGTGTTTTTGCAGCAAAATAACACCCTTGCCGCTGCTGAAGCACGCATGGCCTATCGCCGACTGGGTGTAGTTAACTCAAACTCCCTCATACGAAATATTGGTTGGTTGCCCATCGACATCACTACAGTCTTGCTCAAGCTGATTACCAATCCACAGCAATGTATGGCTATCTGTTACGGACGCTTACCGTCTCAACGGGCGATCGCCCTTACCATTTTTCTAGTCCTGGGATTTGGGTGGATCTGGTTTCATACAGTAAATTCTCTCTGGTCAAATCTAGCTGTTCTTGGTGTAATAGAAGTTAAAAACGTGGCTAGAGCATCAGCAACACTGGCAATATTGACGGGACTGATACCGTTTATCGCTCTGATGCTGACCAATGTTCTGAGCCAGCAGTTCGCAAAACAGCGCATTGACTGGTCAGCCAGCCATTTTTTGGCTGGAGTGGGTTTACTTCCCTTATATGGCATATTTCTTGCTATGGGAAATGCTCCCCTGTCGGTGTTTCAAGTCAGTGGTTTAGTGTGTGTAGGGTATCTGTTCCTACTTCTGTATGGCGGATATCGTTATGGTCTGCGATGTAATCATGCGATCGCCATAACCTTGGCTACATGCTTTTCAGGACTGGCAACGTTGCCCATTTTGCTGTGGACAACTTAACAAACTGGACGATGGGGTAAGTATGCAGTCAACAGTTGACGCTATCATTATGAGCTAAATTGCAATGGGTATTCTGCCCAACCCATCTGTACGTACTTGTATAAGGTTCTTGCATATAGTTTTGAGTTTTGACGTTTGATAGAGGCTGTTTGCGCGTCCTGCCCGTTCTTAATCCAGACTAAAATCAAGTGTAATAGCAATGAGAGAAGGCCATGCTGGGTGACCTACTTGACAACCGATACCGTATTGTTCGAACCCTGTCCAAGGGAGGGTTTGGTCAGACTTATATTGCCAAGGACACCCGTATCCCCGGTCACCCCTACTGTGTTCTTAAGCATCTAAAACCCCTTGCGATGGATGCAGTGCAGCTAGATAATGCGCGTCGCCTGTTTGAGAGTGAGGCGATCGCCCTTGGACGATTGGGTGAACATCCTCAAGTTCCCAGGCTGCTGGCCTATTTTGAGGAAGAGGGCGACTTTTATATCGTCCAAGAGTTGATTCGTGGCTATCCCCTTTCTAAAGAGCTGAAGTCAAGACGAAAATGGACCGAGGAACAAATTTATGATCTGCTTCATGATGTTCTCTCTACCCTTGTCTTTGTCCACGATCGGGGGGTAATTCATCGCGATATCAAACCAGATAACTTGATTCGCCGTCAGGCCGATCGGTCGTTGGTTTTGGTTGATTTTGGTTCTGTTAAACAAATTCAATCTGATGCACCCGTCAGTGATGAAACGGGACAAACTATTGCCATTGGCACTGTAGGGTACATGGCAATGGAACAGGCTCGGGGGCGTCCCCGTCTAAATAGTGACCTCTACTCTCTAGGCATTATTGGGATTCAAGCAGCAACTGGCAAAAAGCCCAAACACTTTCAGGAAGACTTTGACACGGGTGAATTGGTGTGGCGAGATGAAGCAGCCGACCTGAGTGATGAAATGGTGGCTTTTTTATCCAAAATGGTGGCCTACCACTTTAAAGACCGCTATGGAGATGCTAAGGAAGCGTTAGAGGCATTGGAGCATTCCAGCATTGCAACCATTGAGGATGAGTCGCAGACGGTCATGTTTGCACCCAATGTTTGGCCTCAGGGTTCTGCCAACGACGCATCTGCTGCACAACAAGGCTCATTGGCAAGCTCTGGAGTGGCAGGCCAAAGTAGGGCGGCCACCATATTCCCCGATGTGCCCCTTGATCCAAAGGACGAGATCAACAGTAGAACCAGAGAACAGACCTTAGACCAGGGATTGAATCTGAATCCTACGTCCGACCAAGGGCAAGTTCTCGACCCTACCTTTATTGAGTTGAAGGGAACAACCCGTGTCTTCAAAACTACGCTTCAGCCTCAAGGTAATTCTTGTGATTCTCTAGTAAACAAAGACCAAGAATACAACGCCCCTGATTGGCCGGATCAGCAAGAAAGTAGTCCTGAACCCCTAGACCCAGGAGCCAAGAGCCTAAAGAGTAATAGTGAAAATTCACTTACATCTGTTGAAGCATCAGGATTCTCGGAAGAGGCTCAGATCACTCCAGTGCCAATGGAGAACGACTCTGTTGATGATGTTACGGTTGCCATGTCTAATGGGGTAGACGTTATACACAGCGGTGGTCCAGTGCGACTTCGGCAGGAGTACCGCCCACAACGGTCACGGGGCGCAGCACCATTACCTAAATCCCAAGAATCTGTTTCCTCAAAAAGAGTCTCAACATCCATAACGAAAACTGTGAATAGCAGCTTCGAGTGGATTAATCGACTAGTGCAAACGGCTAAGACAACGGCTCAAAAAGCAGCTTTGCCACAGTTGGCGCTACAACTATCCGAGGGAGCTTTGACCAGGCGACCTAGTTCTAAAACTATTTTATTTGGCAGTATTGGTACTCTTGTCGTTCTGAGTCTAGGCATACGCGGATATCTGAGCATACAGCAACAGAGTCAACTACAGTCTATGTTGCGAGTGATTCAAAGTCAGCAACAAGAGGCCGAGTATGAAAAGTGTTGGCAACAAGCTAGACAGCTTCAGGCTGAACAACTGCAAGGGCTTTCCGATAAGGTTTATACCACCGTGCTTGACTTGGAAGGGCAATGTGCGCTGTCTGAAGCCCAACAACTAGCCCAGGAGCAGGACTTTTTTGGCGCGATCGCGATCGCACAATCTGTTCCCGAAACATCCACTTCCCATTATCAACAGGCTCAAGACTCGATTAGGGAATGGTTTGTCCTGAGTGTGGATCAGGTAGAGGCGGAATATGCTGGTGGTAGTGTGCCTTCTGCGATCGCTATGGCCGTTGACCTCGCCAACAATATTCCCTCTAACCATCCCCTCCAAGCCAGAGTTCAACTGACAACTTTAAAGTGGAGCCTGGAACAAAACAGATGGCTAAAAGCCCAGAGCCTCTTAGATGATCGACAGTGGCAAGATGCCATCGATCAGGCTCGTCCCCTTCAAACCCTGCCACCCTTTGCCAACAG
>JBFRWC010000258.1:0-5701 GCA_051439365.1 Leptolyngbyaceae cyanobacterium | reverse complement strand
GCTACAGGCATAGACCCGCAGTCCAACCCCTGCCATCGCTGGGAGGGTCAGATCGGCATGGACGTAGGTATCGTTGATTAGGGTTGAGCCAAACAGCATCGCTTCCAATGCCCCCAATCTTGCCAGGGCATAGGCTTCATCCGGAGTCACATCTGACCCTTGGGGAATGCCCGGAGTGTAAGCGGGAGCAAAGCCCTAGTCTTCCGCCACCCCCCGCACCATGGAAAGAATCGTGTGGGTATGGACATTGACAAACCCTGGTGTGATTACATGGCCAGTCAGATCAATTTGACGCTGTGCCTGCCATCCCTGAGGCTGGTCGCTGAACTCGGTCAGGACGGTAATAGTATCATTCTGGATTGCGATAAATGCATCGTTGATCAGGGGGCGATCGGGTTCAGCGGTCAATACGGTTGGATGCAGCAATACTAAATCGTAGGTGACAGGATGGTTCATTGGACACAGTGGTTAAGGTGAATAATTTGGGATAAATTTTAGGTAGAGTGTGTGACAACGCACCGTTTGTAGTAAGTAGGTTGGGTTGAGGTCACGAAACCCAACACCAGTAGACCTGTCCTTTAGTATTTTGGCGGGTTCACTGATTATGGGAGCCGCGATTGTCACATCCAATCAACAAACAACCCGCCTGTACTGGATTAGTATTGCCCTATTTGTTGCCGCTAGCTTTATTGGCCTGTGGCTAATCGTCAGCATTCTCCGATCGGGACGGTTGCGATCGTAGAGGACAATATTGTCAATTCTCTGATGGCGAAGCTGCACAGTCCATCAGAGAATCGTTATCGTTTCAGTTCACCTAGAGGCACTTACGATGCACAATAGCTGCGCCATCTGTTGCATATTCCTCCTTGGAAATCCATAAGTTGTTCTCAGCCAACATCGGTGCCAATATATCGCCGCCTTTCCAGGTGGTATTTTCTGGGTCTGACGGCTGCTCTATTTGAATTTTCATAGCTTGTGGTGCCATTGCGATTATTTCTTTTTGGAGGCGATCGCAGATACCAGCAACGGCTGAGCTGCTACCGACGACAAGAGTGTTGGCGTACAAATCTTGGCGAATAGCAACATCACACTTCATGATTGAGTTGTATGTACATTCATGGATGCCAGTTTGCTCCAGACCCACAAATGCAGGTTGGAAAAGAACTTCTGGCACTCTAAACCGTTCGTTGTTTAAAGTGATCGACTGCCCCTTCGATGTCGTAAATGTCTTTTCTAATCCGGAATCTCCCGCCGCTGTGTGCATTTCTGCTTCAAAGTCCAAGGCGACATAACCGAGTTCTGTTCTGATTTTCTCAAGATCGGCGCGATCTGTTGTTGTGGAAAGTGTGTAACCGCCCTCTGCTAGAAGCTTCACGAGGTAATCATTCAAGTCCTGCCCAGCTAAGTCAAGGCGGACAATCGCATGGGGAAGGGCATATCCCTCATAAATCGGCACCGTGTGAGTGATACCCTCGCCAATTTTTAAAACAATGCCTGTAGTTCTCCCGGAGGCATAGAGAGCTAAGACGGCATCGATCGCGGTAAAAAATGCTGGCACTCCAAACGTGTCAAAAAAAATGCTCGTAGTTTTTTCTCGGTTTGCCTTTGGATTAAGTGGCGCTTCGGAAAGCAAAATCGGATGTTGGGTGGGACCAACCCCTAGCTGCTGATAAACATGGGACCAAACCTTTATCATCCCATCCCAGTCAGTAACGATATCACGCTGCAGTGGACTCTTTCCAGTCACGGAGTCTGTCGGGAAAACAACGCTAGGGACATCATCACTGGAAAATCCAGCTCGAATATAGCCACTTTCGTTGTGAATCACAATTGGTGTTCGCATAATTACTCTCTGTCCACTTAAATTTTTCTGGCTTGCCAAATTAAATCCCAAGAGATTTTTTAAAGCTTCTATTCCCTCAGTACATAGCAAGCAGTCCCAATATAACCACATCTTGAAGTTTTGGGACAATCCTTATTTTCAAAAGTTATTGCCTTGAAGTACTGATTAAAACGTGTGTTTGGGGATGCCTGGCAAGTTAAGCTTTCTTCAGTTTTGTCAAAGGCTTATTTCCAGGCCGAGGAAAAGGGCTAAGGGCTAGGAGCTTCTGGGGTTTCCGCAGCGGCTTAATGACACTCAAATCGCTATTTTCAGGGGCAGGTAAGTAGGTCTATGGCGACGATCCTGCGGGAATACTACTATCTTAGGCTGAAAGCCTTTAGCGGAGGAGATTCTAGCGACACTACATTTTGTAGCATTTTCTTTTTCTCAACGGGAACGATATTCTTGTTGGGCTGAGTAGTCCCTGAATCTATGCCGAGCATCGATGACACTGCCTATCCCCAACTGAAGCAAAGCCCGACTGAAAAAGACCTTCTGACACTTTATACCCCTACTGCCGAGGAACTCGATTTAGCTCGCCGCGTTACCCTAACCCTATCGACTCGTTTATGTTTTTTAGTGCTGCTCAAAACGTTTCAGAAACTGGGATATGGGGTCAAGTTGGCCACGGTTTCAGCCCGTATCATTCGTCATGTGGTCGCCAGTGCTCAATTGCCCGCGACCCAAAATGATTTGCGACAATATGATGCGTCTACCACCCGCCGTCGCCATCTTGCCATTATCCGCGAGTACCTTCAAATTCAGGCCTTTGAGCCAGATGGACATCAGGCAATGAACGCGGCTATAAAGATGGCAGTTTTCACGAAATATGACTTGGTAGACCTGATTAACATTGCTATTGAGGAATTGGTCCGCCAACGATTTGAACTCCCTGGTTTCACCACTGTGTTGTATGCGGCACGGTCAATCCGCAAACAGACAACCGAAGCATTGTATCAACAGGTTGAAGATAGGCTGAGCCCAAAGGAGCGAATCCGCCTGGATGAGTTATTCTCGGAAACGGACCAGGATGATGCAACCGCGTGGGAGAGGCTAAAACAAGAACCCGGTAAACCCTTACTCAGCCGTCTAAGAGTGTGGATCGATCACCTAAAATGGTTGTCCACGCTGCAACTGGCGCACACCGTATTGGCTGATATTCCCCTGGTCAAAATCCAACATTTTGCGGCTGAAGCACTTAGTCTGGATAACAGCCGGATGAACGCCCTGAGTGCAAGCAAGCGACATACTCTGCTGGCCTCGGTTTTAAAACTACAATATGCTCAAGCGCTGGATGATTTAACCGAGATGTTTGTCAAACGGATGCGACACCTGCATCACAGTGGTAAGGAGGCGCTCGCGCAACATCGGATTGATACTCAGCGCGATACCGATGAACTGGTTCAAATTCTGCGAGATGTCCTCATCGCCTATCAAAGTGACGGAGAGGTTCCTCAACGCTTTGAGGCCATGCAGCAGGTGATTGGCGATGACCCAGATGCCTTGCTCCAGCAGTGTGAAACTCATCTGAATCATGAGGGCAATAATTATTTTTCACTCTTACCGCGCTTTTATCGGAGTCATCGGGCCACGTTGTTTCGTTTGGTGGGTGCCCTCACCCTCAAACCCAGTGGCCATGATACAACCCTGGCCGATGCCGTTCAGTTTATTCAAACTCACCAACACAAGCGGAGTCAGTGGCTTCCCATTACCGAAACGGTGGCGCTGGACAACGATGAAACAAGCATCACCAAGCTCGTTGAGATTAAATGGGTTTCATCTAAATGGTGGTCCTTAGTCACAGGTCAAGACAAACGCCTCCCCGCTCCCCAACACGTTCATCGGGTCTACTTTGAGTTGTGCGTGTTTTCCTATTTGCTGTTGGAAGTGCAATCGGGCGATATGTATGTTGAGGGCAGCAATGAGTACAGTGACTACTATGCCCAGCTCATTTCCTGGGAAGAATATAACGCGACGGTGAGTGAATTTGGGCAGATGGTAGGATTAGCGATCCAACCGTCTGAATTTGTAGCTCACCTCAAGCAGTGGTTAGCAACGCACGCTACCCAAACAGATGAGTCCTTTCCCGCCAACAGTCAATTGACCTATGACAAGGACCGCTTCATTGTGCATCGCTATAGTCGTAAACGGCCCAGCGATTTAACTCAGTTGGAAACACTTCTACACCAGCGACTCCCCCCGGTTCACTTGCTAGATGTACTCAGCGATACCCAGGCGTGGCTCAACTGGACGCGCTTCTTCAAGCCCATTTCGGGGTATGAAAGTAAACTGGAACAGCCTGTTGCCCGCTATTTGCTCACCACCTTCTGTTATGGCTGTAATGTGGGTCCGAGTCAGACCGCTCGTTCCCTTGAATCGCTGGACCGCCGACAGTTCAGTTGGGTCAACCGTCGTCACATCAGCGAAGCGGGATTACAAGAAGCGATCACCCATATCATCAATGCCTACAACCATTTTGCCTTGCCCAAGTTCTGGGGCACTGGCAACAGTGCCTCAGTGGATGGCACCAAGTGGGATATGTATGAACAAAATCTACTGGCAGAATACCATATTCGCTATGGGGGGTATGGCGGGATTGGTTACTACCATGTGTCTGATACCTACATTGCCCTGTTTAGTCACTTCATTCCCTGTGGGGTGTGGGAGGCCGTCTATATTCTCGATGGCTTACTCAATAATGAGTCTGACATCCAACCAGATACCATTCATGGCGATACTCAAGCCCAGAGCGCAACGGTCTTTGGCTTAGCTCATCTCCTCGGCATCACGCTCATGCCCCGAATCCGCAATTGGCAGGATTTGGCCTTCCTGAGACCCACCAAGTCCGCGAAATACAAGCACATTAATACCCTCTTCTCAAGCGTAGCCAATTGGGCTCTGATTGAGGAGCACCTGCCCAATATGCTGCGGGTGGCGATGTCGGTCAAAGCAGGGAAAATCAAAGCGTCAACCATTTTGCGTAAACTGGGAACCAACAGCTATAAAAACAAGCTATTTCAAGCCTTTCATGAGTTGGGCACTATCCTCAGAACTGGTTTTTTGCTCCAGTATCTCAATGATGAAGAGCTACGCCAAACGATTCAAGCCGCCACCAATAAAAGTGAATCCTTCAATCGTTTTGCCAAATGGTTAGCCTTTGGCGGCGAAAAGGTCATCATGACCAATAACCGCGATGAACAACGAAAGTTCATCAAGTACAACCATCTGGTGGCCAACTGTCTTATTTTCTACAACGTCTTCCAACTCAGCCGCATTCTCAACCAGCTCATCCAAGAGGGCTATTCTTTCAGCACTGACGCCATTGCAGCACTGAGCCCCTATAGAACCGAGCATATCAATCGATTAGGACGATACCAGCTTGACCTGGAACGTAAACCACCTAAACTCCACTTTGATCTGTCCATCGTTGATCCAGTACCACCTCATAAACCGGATCTTCCAGATAAAGGGCAAGACGTAACAATGGACGGACTGTCCAAACCCCAGGATTGACTCACAGTGTTGTAGTACGCTCTGAAAGTCCCTCTGTACAAGGATTTCAGCCGGAGATGGTGACATTTCCGCAGGATCGTCGCCATAGACCAACCAGCGGCAAGAAGCTAGCGATTAGAGTGGCGATCGCCTCAGCCGGAGCGATCGCTAAAATCGCCTCAACCTCTGACTCTGAATAGGTTTCAACAATCGTCTGAAATTCTTCATGGGCCTCATACGCCCCGATCGCACCTTGAAGCAACTGCTCTGCCAATTGAGGTAGGTAGGTAGTGGCCAAAAATAGAGCATCCTCTGGCAATTCAGCTA
>JBFRWC010000257.1:0-8519 GCA_051439365.1 Leptolyngbyaceae cyanobacterium | reverse complement strand
CTGGCGGTTCGGTCCCTGTGCCCACCGGGTTTCGGCCCATCAACGTGTCCCAATATGGCCCCAGCAACATGCAGAAGTCATTGCGGGACATGAGCTGGTTTTTGCGATACCTGACCTACTCCATCGTTGCGGGTGATCCCAACATCCTTTCCGTCAACGTGCGGGGACTTCGAGAAATCATCGAAGGAGCTTGCTCAACCCAAGCTACCATCGTTGCCTTGGGAGAAATGAAAGTGGCCTCCCTGGAATACTTCCGCCAGGATGCTGAAGCCGTGGAACTGGTCACCCAGTATTTTGATGTCATCATCTCCGAATTTGAAGCTCCCACTCCATCCAACAAGGTGCGGCAGCGCCCATCCGCTGATCTTCAAGGGTTAGAACTGCCCCAGATCTACTTCAATGCGGCAGAACGGCGACCCAAGTATGTCATGAAGCCGGGGCTGTCTATCCTGGAGAAAAACGAAGTGATCAAAGCGGCCTATCGCCAAGTCTTTGAGCGGGATATCACCAAAGCCTACTCCCTCGGATTGGGTGACCTGGAATCCAAAGTTAAAAACGGCGACATTTCCATGAAGGAATTTATCCGCCGCTTAGTGAAATCTCCCCTCTACCGCAAAAACTTCTTTGAGCCATATATCAATAGTCGGGCAATTGAATTAGCCTTCCGCCATATCTTAGGTCGTGGACCCAGCAGCCGAGAAGAGGTGCAAGATTACTTCTCGATTATCTCTGATGGTGGCTTTGCCAAACTCGTGGATGCTTTGGTTGATTCCAACGAGTATGCCGATTACTTTGGTGAAGAAACCGTTCCTTACCTCCGGGGCTTGGGTCAAGAAGCCCAAGAATGCCGTAACTGGGGACCACAGCAGGATCTATTCCGGTACAGCGCGCCCTTCCGCACCACGCCCCAATTTCTTACCACCTTTGCTAGCTACACTCAACCGCTGCCAGAGCAACACCCCTATGGTTCTGGCAATGACCCGATTGAGAATCAATTCGGAGCCATTTTCCCCAGCGAAACCGCCGATCTCAATGCCAGCCCAGCCGCCTTTGGCAAGGATACCCGTCGCTTGCTGATTAACCGGGGGCCAGGAATCAATAGCCAGATTAGCAATCCTGGTGCACGGGGCATTGCTCCTGGCAGCCTAGGGCCAAAGATCTTCAAGCTGGATCAGATTCCCGCAAAGAATACTGACAACATCAAGTATGCTGAGGCATCTACCCAAGCCTTTATTCGTGCTGCCTATCTTCAGGTGTTTGGCCGAGATGTGTATCAGGGCCAACAATTGTCTGCGGCAGAAACTAAGCTAGAGAATGGCGAAATCACCGTTCGTGAGTTTATCCGCCAGTTAGCCAAGTCTGAAACATTCCGCAAGATGTACTGGTCCTCTCTCTACGTGATGAAGGCCGTTGAATACATTCATCGGCGGTTATTGGGTCGCCCAACCTATGGTCGTCAGGAGACCAATGCCTACTTTGATATTTGTGCTAAGCAGGGCTTCTACGCTTTGATCGATGCCATTATCGACAGCAAAGAATATGAAGAAGCATTTGGGGAAGACACCATTCCTTATGAGCGTTACATTACAGCGTCTGGTTTATCTCAACGAATGATGCGGGTTGGGTCTATTGGTAATACTGGGATTACTGTGAAGACCGAACCGACCCCTCGATTTATTGAATTGGGGGCAGTCTCTGAAACACGATCGACCCCGGATGTTACTTTCCGCATCAACCAAGGTGTGAGCCAACAACGGACCCAAACGAAGGTCTTCAAGCTCACCAGTTTGGCTGAACCGACTCAGGTGAAGTTGGTGGCTCAGGCTGTCTATCGTCAAGTCTTTGAGCGAGATTTGGACCCGTACACCATCCGAAGCGAGTTTGGTGATTTAGAGAGCCGTCTTCAAAACGGGGAAGTGACTGTGAAGGAATTTGTCGAAGGTGTAGGAACATCTAACTTGTATATCAAGGAATTCTACACTTCGTTCCCGAATACGAAGGTGATCGAACTAGGGCTGAAGCACTTCTTGGGTCGTGCAACTCGGAACCAAGCTGAACTGCGGATGTATAACCAGTTATTGGCTTCCGAAGGGATTCGGAGCTTTGTGACAGCGGTTGTGAGCAGTCCTGAGTATGCTGAAGTGTTTAGTGAAGATACAGTTCCCTATCGTCGATTCCCCACCCTTCCCGCAGCGAACTTCCCGAATACCGAGCGCTTGTATAACCAGTTGACGAAGCAAAGTAACGACATTGTTATCCCTAGCTTTGAGCCAACGTCTTCTCTTGATCGGTCCTAGGGCGGAAGGGGCGAAAATGTCCACCATTTAGCGCTTTTGAATGGGGTGAAGCGAAAATTCGTTTTGCCCTTCTCATTAGAATCTCTGGCGGACCAGCCCCTATCTCTGACTTTAATATGGTTCACCTGCACTTAGCGCAGATGATGCTACCCGTGTAAGTGTTGAGCTTACACGGGCTTTCTGTTGCCTATTGCACCTATCTATGCATATCGAGAACAAATATTACGAAATATTTCGGATATTCATAGAAGGTCAACACTTTGCTGCACAATATTTCCAGAGGGTCAGCGACCTGACCATGTTGAACAAGTTTTCAAGGATATTCAGTTAGCAGTGACTGACCTATTGAGTCAGCCTACCTTAGGTGTACTGTTGATGCTTAGGGAATTAGCTTCAGTGAATGTTTTGTACTTTACTGAATGCGCCTGTGTGCTGAGTTTGCTTTCTTGCCTTCCTGTGTGACGTTGGCTGGCAACTGTAGAAACCCTCGCTAATCTTCTCGGAGGAAACTGTTAATGAGTATTGTCACGAAGTCCATCGTGAATGCTGACGCTGAGGCCCGTTACCTCAGCCCTGGTGAATTGGATCGGATCAAGTCTTTCGTTACTTCTGGTGAGAGCCGTCTACGGATTGCTCAGACCCTTACGGAGTCTCGCGAGCGGATTGTGAAGAGTGCTGGAGAGGCATTGTTCCAGAAGCGCCCTGATGTTGTTTCTCCCGGTGGTAACGCCTACGGTGAAGAAATGACAGCGACTTGCCTACGTGATATGGACTACTACCTTCGTCTCATTACCTATGGTGTTGTCTCTGGTGATGTGACTCCTATTGAGGAAATTGGTCTTGTGGGTGTTCGTGAGATGTACAAGTCCTTGGGCACTCCCATCGAAGCGGTTGCTCTTAGCGTTGCTGAAATGAAGAACGCTGCCGTTGGCATGATGGCTGCTGACGATGCTGCTGAAGCTGCGTCTTATTTTGACTACGTGATCGGCGCAATGGGCTAGAGCCTCGGTTAATCGGCACTTCTTGTTTTTCGACAAGTTGATTGACCTCTTACCGAATGGCAAAGCCATATTCATCGTTTTTCGTACATACATGATTTGATTTAGGAAACAACCATCATGCAAGACGCAATTACTGCTGTTATCAATTCTTCCGACGTTCAGGGTAAGTACCTGGATGGTTCGGCAATGGAAAAGCTAAATGCTTACTTCCAGACGGGTGAACTTCGGGTTCGTGCTGCTACCACTATCAGTGCTAACGCGGCGACCATTGTTAAGGAAGCCGTTGCTAAGTCCTTGCTGTACTCTGATATCACTCGTCCCGGTGGTAATATGTACACTACCCGTCGCTATGCTGCTTGCATTCGCGATTTGGACTACTACCTGCGCTATTCCACCTATGCCATGTTGGCAGGTGATCCTTCCATTCTAGATGAGCGGGTATTGAATGGTTTGAAGGAAACTTACAACTCCTTGGGTGTTCCTTCTGGTGCGACTGTTCAGGCCATCCAAGCTATGAAGGAAGTCACTGCTAGCTTGGTTGGTGCTGATGCTGGTAAGGAAATGGCGGTCTACTTTGACTACATCTGCTCTGGATTGAGCTAGTTTTGAGGGAACTTAGATTGGTTTAGCTTAACCAGTTTTAGCTTTTTCAAGTTGTTTGATCAAGTGAGATCCAGGGGATTCAAGCCTTTGTCCAGATAACGAATGGCACCTCGCTGAGGGTTGTTATCGAAGTTTGGGATTGGTTCGTCACTCCTGGATCTCTTTTCAGTTAATGGTCAGGAGTTTAGACGATAGTCAGGAGGATACAATCCATGCGCATGTTTGAAATTACGGCTTGTGTGCCAAGCCAAACCCGAGTTCGGACTCAGCGGGAGCTTCAAAATACTTATTTTACAAAATTGGTGCCTTACGATAATTGGTTTCGTGAGCAGCAACGGATTCAAAAAATGGGTGGCACGATTGTGAGTGTTAAGCTCGCCACTGGTAAGGTTGGGGCTAACACTGGTTTAAAATAGTCAACTCAACTGGATCATGGACTAGGCTGCTTTGATCTTAGAGCTAGGGTTATGCCTTGAGGTCCATTGATTACGACATTTTGGAAGAGTGGTTTACTAGAGAGGCAAGTTGCCTCTTTTTTTATTTGTGGCGTGGCTTAGTCGATTGTGGTAACCTGTGGGCGCGATCGCCCTAATTCCCCATTTAAATTCCCTTATTTAACGCTCACTCCAAATTGTTCCCCCTTGCCTATGCCTGTCCTGATTCGATTTCTCATTCCCATCTTTGACCCGTCTGTTAAGACATGGCCAGGGGATGCGCGGGTATTACGGTGGCTCACCTTCTTATGGTTGGCGATCGGGCTGGTGCTTCTATTCTCAGCATCCTACATCGTGGGACTGACTGAGTACGGTGATGGTTTGCACCACTTCAAAAGCCAGCTTATCTGGATCTTTTTGGGTTTAACCGGATTTAATCTAATTGTTCATTTGCCCCTCCGCTCCATTCTGCTGGCGGCTCAAGTCTGCTTGTTTATCTTGCTGGCCCTCATTTTTGCCACCTTGGTCCCTGGCTTAGGGGTAGAAGTCAATGGAGCCTCTCGGTGGCTATATTTTGGTCCGTTGGGGATTCAGCCCTCCGAGTTAATCAAACCTTGTCTTGTCTTGCAAGCGGCCACTCTATTTGGTCGCTGGCCCCAACTCGCCCCCACTACCCGCTGGTTTTGGTTAGCCACTTTTGCTTCTGTCTTGGGACTCATCTTGCTGCAACCCAACCTCAGTACGGCAGCACTATGCGGCATGGTTATTTGGTTTATTGCCCTAGCGTCAGGGTTGACCATGCGCTATGTGGGCACGGCAGCCCTGAGCGGACTTTGTTTGGCCGCAGTAAGCGTTAGTTTTCAAGAGTATCAGCGGCGACGGATTCTCTCATTTTTAAATCCGTGGCAGATGGCAGATGGTGATGGCTATCAACTGGTGCAAAGTTTGTTAGCCATCGGGTCGGGGGGAATTTGGGGACGGGGGTTGGGGCTGTCCCAACAAAAGCTGTTTTACCTACCGATTCAATACACCGACTTCATTTTTGCGGTATTTGCGGAAGAGTTTGGGTTTATTGGCTGTTTTATTTTTCTCGCGTTTCTGGGGGCTTATGCCACGATGGGGTTGCGAGTTGCGGTTAAAATCCCCCATCCGGTCTATCAACTGGTGGCGATTGGTTGTGTCACGCTTTTGATTGGACAATCGATCCTGAATATTGGCGTGGCTACGGGAGCGTTGCCGACGACCGGGCTACCACTGCCTTTGGTGAGCTATGGCGGTAGCTCGATGCTCTCTAGTTTGATGACCGCAGGATTGCTCATACGAGTCGCACGAGAAGACTATCGGGGGACTGAGACGCGGATGCAGCCTTGACGGATCAATTTCGCTGATCGGGCTGGGGGGAGGCTGGCAGTCGGGTAGATTTGCCGTACTATCAAAAGAGGAACTCAAGTGGATTCGCGGCTGATCCAATCTTCAGCGTTTGGGCAGCTTGCTTCAGTTCTGCGTTACGGGCCAACCTCATACCATACACCTTGTCCTCTGATCATGTTTGATGCTATCCAAACCGGACTGTACTACACTGAACGATTCGCTGACCGGGTTGTATCCGGAGAACTGACCCATCTTGGTCCTCTCAGTCTTGTGATTATTTTTGGGGCAGGTCTGCTCACAAGCATTACCCCTTGTACTCTGTCCATGTTGCCGCTGACCATTGGCTATATGGGAGGATACGATACTGAAAATCGGGGGCAAGCGGCTCAGCAGTCCCTTTGGTTTGCTTTGGGATTGGCGACGACGTTGGCCCTGTTGGGCAGTGTGGCCGCGATCGCTGGCCGCGTCTATGGTCAAGTCGGCCTTGGCCTGCCCATTGTGGTCAGTCTGATCGCGATTTTGATGGGATTTAATTTGCTAGAACTGCTGCCTCTACGGTTTCCATCCCTTGGCACGACTGAATGGATTCGAGCAGACTGGCCTAGGGGAGTTAGGGCTTACATCGTGGGGCTAACCTTCGGGTTGGTCGCTTCCCCGTGCAGTACCCCAGTTTTAGCAACTCTGCTGGCTTGGGTGATGACCCTGAAGCAGCCTGTGCTGGGAAGTCTGATTCTGTTTGTGTACACCTCAGGGTATGTGGTCCCGATTGTGATTGCTGGAACATTTACGGCGATGACAAAGCAAATGTTAACTCTGCGGCAGTGGTCTAGTTGGATTACACCTGCTAGCGGAGTCGTTCTGATTGTCTTCGGAGTTTTTACCCTATTGTCAAGGTTGCTACCAGCGGTGACGGTTTAAGAGATGATGGTTTAAGGTAGAGGGCTGAATGGGCAAGGATAGAATGAACGACAATCATGATTACGGTGCGGAGCAAGAGCCAGCAGCAACGTCAGGGCGAGAACAAGGGCAAGAGCAAGAACCATCGGGGTTGAATGGGACGATCGCTTCCCCATCCTCCTCCCAACCCCAACCTTCGTCTTTCCCCAACCCCCTCACCACTTATCTGAAGCGCCAAGTCATTCCCGTGTTAGCCGATCTGCGGTTAGCGATCCTATTGTTGTTGGCGATCGCCCTCTTCAGTATTTCCGGGACCGTGATTGAACAAGGCCAATCCCTCACCTTCTACCAGGAGAACTATCCAGAAGATCCGGCCCTATTCGGATTTCTCTCGTGGAAAGTTCTGCTCGTGCTGGGGCTGGACCACGTTTACCGGACTTGGTGGTTTCTGAGCTTGTTGGTATTATTTGGGGCCAGCCTCACCGCCTGTACCTTTACCCGACAGCTACCCACCTTGAAAGCCGCTCGTCGTTGGTCGTTTTACACTAAACCCCAACAGTTTCAAAAACTGGCCTTGAGCGCCGAAATCCCCTACGGCGATCCAGAGGTGGTAGCAACCTATCTCCAACAGCAACGGTATCGGGTCTTTCGAGAGGGCGATCGCCTCTATGCTCGTAAAGGCATCGTGGGGCGGATTGGCCCCATTGTGGTTCATGCCAGTATGCTGATCGTGCTAGCCGGGAGCATCTGGGGAGCCATGACTGGATTTTTCGCCCAAGAACTGATCCCCAGCGGTCAGATTGCCCCGATTCAAAATATTCTGGATGCTGGCCCGTGGGCAACCCCTCAATTGCCTAAAGACTGGGCTGTGAAAGTCAATCGGTTTTGGATTGACTACGCTCCCTCCGGGCGCATCGATCAGTTTTATTCGGATTTATCCATCGTGGATGAAACCGGGAGCGAGGTTGACCAGGATGTCATTTATGTAAACCATCCGCTCAAGTACCGGGGCGTGACCCTGTACCAAACGGATTGGGGTATTGCCGCCATTCAAGTGCGAGTCAACAACAGTCCCACGCTGCAACTGCCGATGGCCCAGTTGGATACTAATGGGCAAGGGCGCTTGTGGGGAACCTGGGTGCCCACCAAACCTGATTTTAGTGCGGGGGTCGCAGTGGTGGCCAAGGACTTACAAGGAACGGTATTGGTCTACGGGACCGACGGGCAACTGGTGAACATTCTGCGGGAGGGGTTCTCCGTGGCAGTCGGGTCAGTCAACCTGACCCTGGAGCAGGTGATTGGCAGTACGGGATTACAAATCAAGGCGGACCCTGGTATTCCCATTGTCTACACTGGATTTGCTCTCCTCATGATTGGCGTGGTGATGAGCTACGTGTCCCACTCTCAAATCTGGATTCTCCGCACTGCCTCCCAACAGCTTTACGTGGGGGGACGCACCAACCGCGCCCAAGTCACCTTTGAGCGGGAACTCACCGCATTACTCCAGCATCTTGCTGCCGAAGGGGAAACCACTCATGCCGATGGGGTCAAAGCGTCGTCTGCGCCTTTGGGCTAACGCTGAAACTTAAGGTCAGATAGGGTAAAGTTCCCCCCTGTGCAGCGAAATAGCACTTGATGGATAGTGGCACTGTCGGCTCTCAAGACGAGACGAGCAAGGAGAGAGTGGGTTGAGTGGGATTGGGATACTAGGTTGCTGCCGACCGTTCCAGTTTGGGCCAAGATTTGATTGTGCTCATCAAAAGCAGTCATGGCTAGGGGGCGGGAGCTAGTGACGCAGGCTTCAATCTGACGAATGGGCCGGGTGAACGTCGTGTTGATAAAGCCCTGCTTCGGTGCGCCAATTAAGGCGATGATCCCTCTGCCAAATTCGGGAAAGGCAGGATTAGAGCTGTCTC